>JAGHRU010000049.1 GCA_018066225.1 Candidatus Equimonas enterica | reverse complement strand
CGCTCACCAAGTGACCTTCACCGTCCAGACGCCCGTTGATGGCGTGCAGACCATCACCGTCCTCACCGAGGGCGAAGGCGTGGCTTACGATGTGGCAGGTCGTCGCATCGCTAATGGCCATCAGGGTATCGTCATTCGTGGCGGTCAGAAGACTATCCGCAAGTAATTGATATTCAGCCTTGTGCTGACCCCTAAAACTGTCTGGGCAGATCGTGCGAACGGTCTGCCCAGATTGTTTTACCTCTCTGCGCAGATTGTTTTCACGGTCTGCCCAGAGCGTTTTACGCCACATTCTGCTACGCTTATTTTGCGATACGCCCCATTTCTGCCGCTTGGGGGCAAAAAAAGCCCTCGTTGGCTTGGTCACGTCGCATAGTATCACTAACTTTGCCAAGGTTGTGCGCGCTGTGGCCGCAAGTCCACTGCCCACGGCCGCTATCGTTTATCTCTCATCATTTCCATTCCTCTCATGGCACAAGGAAAAGTAGATGCCCTGCTCGGCATCGTCTTCGGCGACGAAGGCAAAGGCAAAGTCGTCGATTACTTCACACCGCGCTACGATGTCGTGGCGCGTTTTGCTGGTGGCCCCAACGCTGGGCATACCATCATCTTTGAAGGCAAAAAGTTCGTTCTCCGCTCCATCCCCTCGGGCATCTTCGACGAGGGCAAGGTCAATATCATCGGCAATGGCTGCGTCATCGCTCCCGACCTCTTTATGAATGAGGCGCGTGAGCTCGAAGCCGCTGGCTATTCGCTCACCGAGCGTCTGCACATCTCGCGCCGTGCGCACCTCATCCTGCCCACCCACCGCGTCCTCGACCGCGCTTACGAGGCGGCCAAAGGCAAGGCCAAAGTAGGCACTACGGGCAAGGGCATCGGCCCGACGTATAGCGACAAAGCTGCCCGCACGGGTCTGCGCGTGGGCGACATACTCGACGGCTTCACGCAGAAGTACGAGCGCTTGAAAGCCCGCCACCTGCAAATTCTCGCCGACCTCCACTTCACCGATTTCGACATCACCGAGGAGGAGCAGCGCTGGCTCGAAGGTGTCGATTATATGCGCCAATTCCGGCTCACCGACACTGAAATCGAAATCAACCGCTACCTTGCCGAAGGCAAGTCGGTGCTCGCCGAGGGCGCACAGGGCTCGCTGCTCGACATCGACCACGGCACCTATCCTTTCGTCAGCAGCAGCAGCACGACGGCAGGCGGCGTGTGCACAGGTCTCGGCGTCGCCCCCAACAAGATAGACAAAGTCTATGGCATTTTCAAGGCTTACAGCACCCGCGTCGGCGCAGGCCCCTTCCCCGTAGAGCTCTTCGACGCCACGGGCGACCGCATCCGCGACATCGGTCACGAGTATGGTGCTGTCACGGGACGCGACCGCCGCTGCGGCTGGGTCGATATTGTGGCTCTGCGCTACGCCATCATAATCAACGGTGTCACCGATCTCGTGATGATGAAGAGCGATGTCCTCGACACCTTCGACCGCATCCGCGTCTGCGTGGCCTACGAGAAGGACGGCGTGCGTACCGAGGACATGCCTTACGACACCGAGGGCTGGCAGCCGGTCTATGAAGACCTCCCGGGCTGGCAGACACCGCTTACCGAGGTGCGTAGCGAAGCCGACTTCCCGCCCGCTTTCTCGGCCTATATCAAGTATCTCGAAGACGTGCTGCGCACGCCCATCGCTATCGTCAGCGTGAGCCCCGACCGCGAGGCCACCATCATCCGATAGCCCCACGCCCTGATACGACGACAGAGAATTAGCCCTTACGCCTGCCCATGCGGTGCGTGGCGTGTGGTTAATTCTCTGTCGTGTTGCTTTGCGCTTTGTTGTTCCTTTTTCCTCTATCGCTATGTCTTCTGTTGCCCCTAATAGTTTTCGTGCATGGCTTTTAGCAGCGCGCCCCAAGACGCTGACGGCGGCTTGTGCGCCCGTCATCATTGCTGCCGCCCTGGCCTGGCGTGTCGTGCCGCTCCGACTCACCACGGCTGTGCTCTGCCTCCTCTTCGCAGGCTTCATGCAGATAGCCAGCAATTTCATCAATGACCTCTACGACTTCCTCCGTGGCACTGACGGCAGCGACCGCCTTGGCCCGGAGCGCGCCTGTGCACAAGGGTGGATTACCCCCCGTGCCATGCGTCGCGGCATAGCCCTCGTCATCGCCTTGGCCTGCACGGCAGGCTTGCTACTCCTTGCCTCTGCGGAGCACCGCCTTGCCCTCGTGCTTCTTGGTGCATCTTGCGTGGTCTTTGCCTTTCTCTATACGACGTATCTCAGTTACAGGGCACTTGGCGATGTCCTCGTCGTGGTGTTCTTTGGCTTCGTCCCCGTCCTCGGCACTTACTTCGTGCTGACCGATGGCCTCTCTACCGCCGCTTGGTGGCTCGGCGCAGCTTGTGGCCTCGTCACCGACACCCTCTTGGTGGTCAATAACTACCGCGACCGCGACACCGACCGTGCCGCGGGCAAAGTGACCCTCATCGCCCTCTTGGGAGAGCGTGTGGGCAGTGCGTTGTATCTCTTGCTGGGAGTCGTCGGCGTCATCTGCGCCGCCGTTGGTGGTTGCAGTGCTGTGGGGCATAGCGCAGCCGCCATGTATGTCATCACGATATATCTACTGCTGCACGCTGTGGCCTATCGCCGTATGCGGCAGATACGCTGTGGGCGTGCGCTCAATGCCATTCTTGCCATCACGGCACGCAACATCCTCATCTTCTCGCTCCTGACGACGCTCGCGCTCATTCTGGCGTAGCGTTGTCGTCGCCGCTATCGCCGATGATGTATTGCTTATAATAGGCGATGAGGATAGCGGTCATCGGGAGGGCTACTATCAGTCCGATGATGCCCAGCATATAGCCCCATACCGAGAGCGCGAGCAGGATGATAGCCGGCGAAAGCCCTGTGATGTGCCCCATCACACGCGGCGTGACGACAGCGTCTTGGAGCACTTGTACCACGCAATAGACCACCACCACGAGGCTCATCATCACCCAGAAGTTGGTCCCGGGCTCTTCGGCGGCTTTGAGCAGACAAAGCACCGCGCAAGGCACGAAGCCCAGCACTTGGATGTAGGGCACAAAGGAAATCAAGCCGATGAGGCAGCCCATACCGATGGGCATCGGCAGGCCGATGATGACAAAGCCGAGGCTAAACATGACGCAGTTGCTCAGTGCTACGAGCGACTGGCCGCGCAGATAGCCACTCATACCTTCGGCGATGTCGCTCATGAGACGCTGAAAGAAGGCACGGCGTGAGCGCGGTACGTAATCCAGCCAGCGCGTGGTATATTTGTCGTAGTCCGCAAGGAGAAATACCAAGTACAGCAGGGCAAAGAAGGTGCTGCCGAGCCAGACGATGATGCTCGCCGTGCTCTGCACCACGCCCCACACTTTGGGCAGCAGCATCTTCGCCGTGTGGACGATTTGGTCTTCGGTCATCAGCCCAGCCAAGTCCAGTCCGCTGACATAGTTGTAGATGGCTGCTTGCCACTCTGTGGGCAGACCTGCGAGCACATCTCGCTCCGCCAAGTTGCCGAAGTAGCGCACGGCCACCGTCCGCAAGTGCTCCCACTGCTCCGCGATGACGGGAGCGCAAAACAGCACAAAGAGCGTCAGTACGCCCAGTACGCCCAGCAGCGTCAGCACGACACACAGCATGCGTGGCCGGATGTGGAGGCGGTGTTGCAACGCATCGACGACGGGGTGGAGCAGAAAGGCCAAAGCCCAAGCCACAAAAAAGGGAATGAGGACGGGACTCAACGCGTACAGCGCGTAGCACAAAGCAGCCACGATGGCCGCCATCAGCAGACCGCGTACCAAGCGGTCCAGCGTAATC
>JAGHRU010000229.1 GCA_018066225.1 Candidatus Equimonas enterica | reverse complement strand
CCCCAGCCCGCGATGCTGCAATAGGCATAGAGGCCATTCTCCACGGTGCCGACGCAGTGTATATCGGAGGTCCAGCTTTTGGTGCACGCCAAATGGCAGGCAATAGCATTGAAGACATCCAGCGATTGTGCGACTTTGCCCATCAATACGAGGCGAAAGTCTATGTCACACTCAACACCATCCTCTACGAAGAGGAACTCCCCGAGGTGGAGCAGTTGATACATCGCCTTTATGCTATCGGGGTGGATGCCCTCATCACGCAAGACTATGCGCTACACGAGCTCCAACTGCCACCCATTCCGCTACACGCTTCCACGCAGATGGACAACTGCACTGTGGAGCAGGTGCAGTGGCTCGAGGCAGTTGGTTATCAGCAAGTGGTATTGGCGAGAGAACTTTCTTTGGAACAAATCAAAAGTATTCGCGCTGCCACTTCCGTTCCTTTGGAAGTCTTCGTTCACGGCGCATTGTGCGTGAGTTATAGCGGTCGGTGCTATGCCTCGCAACACTGTTTCGGCCGAAGTGCAAACCGTGGGGCATGTGCGCAATTTTGCCGTATGAAGTTTGATCTCCTGGACGACCAGGGAGAAGTCATTGTCCGCGACAAACATCTCTTGTCGTTGCGAGACATGAATCGCAGCCAAAGCATAGAGACATTGATGGAGGCTGGCGTCGTCTCGTTTAAGATAGAAGGACGACTCAAAGATATGGCCTATGTCAAAAATGTAACGGCCTATTACCGTGAGTGCATTGACGCAGTCATTGCCAAGTATCCCACGACCTATGGCCGTGCATCATACGGGCGAAGTCGCTACACCTTTAAGCCCGATGTGCACAAGTCCTTCAATCGCGGCTTCACCCAGTACCTCCTGCATCAGCGCACGTCGGATTTATGGCAGTTTGACACACCGAAGTCTATCGGAGAGAAGGCGGGACAAGTCGTCAGCAAAGGCCGCGATTTCATCGTGGTGAAGTCGCCGCTGACGTTTCATGCGGGCGACGGTATTTGTTATTTCGACCAAGATCGCACGCTCCAAGGGCTGCGTGTCAATAAGGCAGAGGGCAATGTGCTGCGCTTTTCCCCGCGTGCCGATTTACAGGGTATCGCTGTCGGGATGCCTCTCTACCGTAACGCGGATGTCGCCTTCGACAATGTCCTGCAAAAGCCCTCGGCAGAGCGTCGCATCGCACTGCACATCGCGCTTCGCTCCGTCCCCGAAGGTTTTGCACTGGAGATGCATGATGAGGGTGGGAGAGCGGTGACATTGACCTTCGCCGCAGCCCACCAAATGGCACGTACGCCACAGAGAGAAAATATCATACGCCAACTCTCGAAGTTGGGCACTACCGTCTTTGAGGCCATCGACGTGCAGGTGCTTTTTGATGAAGCCTACTTCATACCTTCTTCCGACCTCAGCCAGTGGCGTCGCCAAGGGGTGGAAGCATTGTGCCGCCAGCCTTTTGCAGATAAAGAGAACCCAGAGCATCACCCGCTTACGGGACGCGTGCAGCCGCCGCTTCAACGTAATGTAGCCAACACTGCCGCAGTGACCTTCCTCTCTCGTCACGGCGTGAAGAGCATCTCTGCCTTTGAACTCAAAGGCAACAACGCCGATGGCACCCCTTTGATGACCTGCCGTCATTGTCTGCGCTATGCGTTTGGACTTTGCAGTCGAGAGCAAAAGGGCGAGGCTAACGGCAGACGCATCGCCGCTCTACGCCTCGGCGACGGACGCGTCTTTCCGCTACATTTCGACTGTCAGCGCTGCGAGATGACCGTAAACAGCAGTCGTCCGTAAACCGCTATTGTCCTACTGTTTCATCTCATCGGCCTATGCAATTTGTTCGTTTTACTTGGTTTTTCTGCTTGTGTGTGCTGCTCGTCTTGACAGCGTGCCGCAATCCTCACGCAGCTCGCGAAGGTCAGAAACCAGCCAGTCGCCTTGACAGCATTTCAGGCACGCTGCCTATGACTTCTTCGCTACTTTCTGCTGATGGTTATTCGGTGGACTCGGCTTACTTTTGTGCCACACATCATTATTGGAAAGGGTATGTCATGCGCACCATCGACACCTTGCGTCTGAGAGCCGTATTGCCCATAGTGGCCGTCCCTTCCAATGTAGAAACCGACGACTCGCTGACCGTATCTATTGGCAAGACTATCAAGGTGGCAGCACTGATGCTTTGTCCTGCCGACTCTATCGACAGTGTGTGGGTAAAAGTAGCCACTAACGAATACACCGCAGGATGGGTGCGTGAGAGCGAACTGCTCCAGCAGGCACACCCCGACAGTATTATATCGTCATTCATCATCGGCTTCTCCGATCAGCGTATCGTGGTGGCACTGCTGCTGCTGGGGCTTGTTGTTTTTGCATTTCTACTACAAAGTTTTCGCCACGAGCACTTCCGTTTGGTGCATTTCAACGATATCCCGAGTCTGTATCCCACGCTGCTATGTTTGGTCGTCAGTGGTAGCGCTGTTCTTTGTGCCAGTGTGCAGCACTTCGCTCCCTACACATGGAGTGCGTACTACTTCCACCCGACGCTCAATCCTTTCTCTTTACCGCCTGCGCTTGCTGTCTTTGTGGCTTCCATCTGGGCGATGCTTATTGTCGGTATCGCCGTCATCGACGATGTACGCAAGCAACCCGATGTCGTCAATGCCATATCCTATTTGGCTGGCTTGGCTGGCATCTGTATGCTGGTCTATCTTTTCTTCACTTTCACCACACCTTATTATATAGGCTATGTCTGCTTACCACTCTATTGGCTATGGGCATACCATCGCCACCGATGCGTAGGGACGACCGACTATGTATGCGGCCAGTGTGGCGCGCCCTTACCGGCTTCTCGCGTTTGCAGCCGCTGCGGCACGAAGAATGTGTAGGGCTTCCTGCAAAAATCTTGGGCTTCTTCTGCGTTGAAGTCCAAGATTTTTTGTAACTTTGCGGTGCAAATGAATTATCACAACATAAAACATCATGTATAAGATAGTATCAAAGGAACAACTCAATGAGCGCACCTTCAAATTGGAAGTAGAAGCGCCGATGATTGCTCGCAGCCAACGTGCTGGTCATTTCGCCATCGTCCGCCTGGACGAAGTCGGTGAGCGTGTCCCCTTTGCCATAGCTGATAGCGACGCTAACAAGGGCACCATTACATTCGTCATTAAGGTCAAAGGTCACACTACGCAGGCCCTCTGTGCGCTCGGCGTGGGTGATGCCATCCACGATGTCGTAGGCCCGTTGGGACGTGCTGCGCAAGTGGATAACTTTGGCACAGTCTTGTGTGTCGCTGGTGGCATAGGTGCAGCATGGCTTATGCCCATGGCCAAGGCACTCAAAGCAGCAGGCAACCGCGTTGTTACCCTCTTGGTGGGTAAGTGCAAGGAAAGCATTATCCTCGAGGCAGAGCTGACAGCCATCTGCGACCGTGTAGAGGTCGTGACCAAAGCGTGCAGTACAGACGGTAAATGTGCCGTCGCAGCCGCCGTGGAGCGTGTAGCCGCTGAGGAGCATGTAGATAAGTGCTTGGCCATCGGCAAGGTGAAGATGATGAAGACTTGCTGTGCCACGACCAAGGCTCTGGGTATTCCCACCGATGTAGCGCTGAGCACCATCATGGTCGATGGTACGGGTATGTGTGGCGCATGCCGCGTTATGGTCGATGGCAAGACGAAATATGTCTGCGTCGATGGGCCTATCTTCGACGGTCATCAGGTAGATTTCGAAAACATCGAGCAGCGTCTCGAAGCCTATCGTGAGCAAGAGGAAGCCGCAGCAAGCGGCCATACTTTCGGCATCGTACAGCCTGCTACACCCGTTGTGAGCGAAGAGGCTTACGAGGTACACCCTATGCCTGAACTCAAGCCCAAGGATCGCATGGCTATTGAGCGCGTCACGATGCCCGAACTCGACGCCGAAGAACGCGTGCATCTCTTCAATGCCGAAGTCAATCTGGGCTTCACGCCTGCATTGGCACAGCAGGAAGCTCAGCGTTGTCTGCACTGTAAGAAGCCGGGCTGCGTAGAGGGCTGTCCTGTCCACAACAATATCCCTGGATTTATAGCCGAAGTAGCCAAGGGCGACTTCCATGCCGCAGCCGAAATCCTCAAGCAGACCACATCGCTGCCTGCCGTCTGTGGCCGCGTATGTCCGCAGGAAGTGCAATGCGAAGGTGGCTGTATATATGTCAAGACAGGCCGCAAAGCCATCTCCATTGGTAACCTTGAGCGTTTCGTGGCCGACTATGAGCGCGAACATGCCGAGCCCATGCAGCCTCGTGTGGCTCCCAAAGGTGCAAAGCGCGTCGCTGCCATCGGCTCTGGCCCTGCAGGTTTGGCTTTTGCCGGCGACATGGCCAAGATGGGTTACGATGTCACGGTCTTTGAGGCACTCCACGAGGTGGGCGGTGTGCTCAAGTATGGCATTCCCGAGTTCTGCCTCCCCAACAGCATCGTGGATCACGAGATTAAGAACTTGGAAGCACTCGGCGTGAAGTTCGTCACCAACTGTATCGTTGGCCAGACCATCAGCGTCAAGGAATTGGAGGAACAGGGCTTTGAAGGCATCTTCGTGGCTACGGGTGCAGGCCTCTCCAACTTTATGAACATCCCTGGTGAGAACTACGCCGGCATCCTCACCAGCAACGAGTATCTCATACGCTGCAACCTCATGGAGGCATCCAGCCAGAAGGCCGACACGCCCCTGCCTATGGGTAAGAATGTGCTGGTCGTAGGTGGTGGCAACACCGCTATGGACGCTGTGCGCACCGCTATCCGCTTGGGTGCAGAGACGGCCACTATCGTCTATCGTCGCAGCGAGGAGGAGATGCCGGCACGCCTCGAAGAGCGTCGTCACGCCAAGGAGGAAGGTATCCGCTTCATGAACCTTCGCAACCCGATAGAGTATCACGCTGATGAGCAAGGCCGTGTCAAGGAGGTCGTGCTGCAGAAGATGGAGCTCGGTGCACCCGACGAGAGCGGCCGCCGTCGTCCAGTGCCCATTCCCGGTGCCACGGAGACCATCCCTTGCGACCTCGTCGTCGTGGCTGTCGGCGTGAGTCCCAATCCTATCGTGCCGCTCTCGGTGGACGGCTTGAAACTCGGCTGGAAGAACATCATCGAGGTCGATGAGAATATGCAGAGCAACATTCCTACCATCTTCGCAGGTGGAGACATCGTGCGTGGTGCGGCCACCGTCATCCTCGCTATGGGCGATGGTAAGCGCGCAGCCGTAGGTATGGACGAAATGCTCCAAGGTAAATAATCGTAGTTGCAACTGGTCGTTTGGATGTTTCGGATAGAAACTCTAAGCGACCAGTTGCCTTTTATATTACTCCCTATATCATGACAAAACAAGAACTCATAGCCAACATCAAGCGCAAGCAAAGTTTTCTCTGTGTCGGCCTCGACACCGACTTGAAGAAAGTGCCCGAGCATCTGCTGTCGCAGCCCGACCCTATCTTTGCTTTCAACAAGGCCATCATTGATGCCACCGCACCATACTGTGTGGCCTACAAGCCCAATCTCGCTTTCTACGAATGCTTCGGTCTGGCAGGGTGGCAAGCCTTCGAGCAAACGGTGGCGTACATCAAGACGCACTATCCCGACCAATTCATCATCGCTGATGCCAAGCGCGGCGACATTGGCAACACCAGTGCGATGTATGCGCGTGCCATGTTTGAGGGCACGGGTGTCGATAGCCTGACTGTCGCTCCGTATATGGGCGAAGACTCCGTCACGCCTTTCTTGCAGTACAAAGACAAGTGGGTCATTCTGCTTGCCTTGACCAGCAACAAGGGCAGCCACGACTTCCAGCTCACCACCGATGAACACGGCGAGCGCCTCTTCGAGAAGGTAATACGCACTTCCGCTGGGTGGGCCACGGACGAGCAGATGATGTATGTCGTCGGGGCAACACAGGGCGCACTCTTCCGCGACATACGCGCCGTAGCGCCCCATCATTTTCTCCTTGTTCCCGGCGTAGGCGCACAAGGCGGCAGCCTGGAAGAAGTCTGCAAGTATGCCATGACCGACGATGTGGAACTGCTCGTCAATTCCTCACGTGGCATCATCTATGCTGACCATACAGAGCAGTTTGCAGCCGTAGCAGGCGAGAAGGCCCGCGAGCTCAGTCAGCAGATGGCGGCTCTCATGCGATAGTTGCGCTTTTCAGGGCATGTCGTGTGATTTTAATGCCCATTAAAATGGATTTTAGTGCCCGTTAAAATTTTTTATACTGCCCGTTGTAATTTATTTTAACGGGCACTAAAATCACACGACATGCCCACTTCGTATCTCCAACCTTATGACATCAATGAAGTTTATATTGCTCCCGCTGACATTGTCGGCACTCGCGCTGACGATGCAAGCCCAAGTCGTGGATAGTGCAGACAGCCTCACCACCAGTACCATCACCCTCGACGATGCCATCGTCACGGCGCGTAAAGCGTCTGTCAAGTACGACACCAACGCGCTGGAAAACACCATGGAAGTCTCCGACCAAGGCTTGCGGCGCGCTGCATGCTGCAACCTCGGCGATAGTTTCGTGCAGACGGCGGCCGTCGATGTGAACTATGCCGATGCCGCAACGGGTGCGAAACAAATCAAATTGCTCGGTCTCTCTGGCTCCTATGTGCAGATGCTCACCGAGTCCTTACCCTCGTTTCGCATAGAGGCGGCCCCCTTTGGCATGAGTTACATCCCAGGACAGTGGATGCAGAGCATCGCTGTCTCCAAAGGCATCACCTCCGTCAAACAAGGCTACGAGGCTATCACGGGACAAATCAACGTGGAGTACAAGAAACCACAACAACCCAGCCCCGACCGACTCTTGCTCAACCTCTACACCAACACGGGAGGCTGCATCGACTTCAACGCTTGTACAACGCTCTTTCTGCCCGATCCTCGCTGGGGGACAACGCTTTTGGCCAACGTCCACCGCGATGTGGTGCAGCATGATAAGAACGACGATGGCTTTGCCGATATGCCACGCATCTCAACGACTCACCTTTTCAATCGCTGGTATTTCGGGGGCGACCACGACCGTTTCCAAATCGGTGTCAATTACCTCGCCGAAGAGCGCAGGAGTGGTCAGCGTGGCCACCACATCCACACGGCAAATCCTTATCTCATCGACCTCAACACCAAGCGCGTGGAAGCCTTTGTCAAGAACGCCGTATTCTTTGACGCTGCGCATGAGAGCAATGTGGCGGTGATGGGCAACTACGCCTACCATGAGCAAGACGCCCTCTACGGACGGCGCACCTACGACACCGACCACCATGAGGCGCATGCAGCACTTATGTTTGAGACCAACTGGGAGCAGGTGCATGCCTTGTCCGTAGGCTTGTCTTTCCACTACGACCATATCGCCCGCGCCACACTGCTCGACCTTCCTGCCCAGACCAATTCCTCGGAAGCCGTCGTTGGCGCATACGCGCAATACACCTACAACCTGCACGACCACTTTCTCGTACAGCCCGGTCTGCGCATTGACCACAGCGACCTTTGGGGCACTTTCCTCACACCGCGTCTGCACGTCAAGTGGCAGCCCTCTGCCACATTCACGTTGCGTGCTTCGGCAGGCAAAGGCTACCGTACGGCTTTCGTCGCGGACGAAAATCAATATCTCCTGGCTTCCCACCGTGGCATCACCGTGGAGAGTCCCGACGGCACGCTGCGCGAAGAGGCCTGGAACTGCGGCGTGAACCTCGTGGCCAAGATACCCCTTGGTGAGCAGCGTATGACACTGGCGGCCGACTACTACTACACCGACTTCCAGCAGCAGGCTGTGCGCGATGCGCTTGCCGACCCCTACAATGTCGTGTTTTATGCGCTCAATGGCAAGAGTCGCTCCCATGTGGCACAAGTGGAGATTACCCTACCCATCATCACCCGCCTTACTGCCACGATGGCTTATCGCTACACCGATGTCAAGACTTCCTACCGTGACCGCGGCACGCATACCCCAGCCATTACGCCGCGCCACAAAGGGCTCTTCACCTTAGCCTATGCCACGCGAATGAACATCTGGGAGTTTGACGCCACGCTCGCCCTCTACGGCGGTGGCTACACCGAGGGATTCCGCCGAGACGAGGCCATGCAGTGGCACACTTACCGCGATGCCTACAAGGCTTTTCCCACCTTGCAGGCGCAAGTGACACGCAACTTCCGCCATTTCGCCATTTATGCGGGCGGCGAAAACCTCACCAACTTCAAGCAAAAACATCCCATCATCTCCGCACAAGACCCATGGAGTGAAGACTTCGATGCCACACAGATATGGGGTCCTATTGAGGGATGGAAACTCTACATCGGCTTTCGCTACACTCTGCCACGCTGACACGAAAAGGTGTCAGCCTGTCAGCATCGTGGAGGCCTGTAGGCAGATGCACACTATTTGCAAGGATATAGCTCGCACCCATCCCCCTGCATCAACCTATCAATATCATCATATCATCTCATTATGGCTACACAAAAAGGTAACATCGGCATTACGACCGAAAACATCTTCCCCGTCATTAAGAAATTCCTGTATAGCGACCACGAAATCTTCCTCCGCGAAGTCGTGGCCAACGCTGTGGATGCTTCGCAGAAACTCTCCACCCTTGCCGCTAAAGGCGAATTTAAGGGCGAAACAGGCGATCTCACCATCCACATCAGCATAGACAAGGAGGCTGGCACGCTCACCATCAGCGACCACGGTATCGGTATGACCCGCGAAGAAATCGACCGCTATATCAACCAAATCGCATTCTCCGGTGCTACGGATTTCTTGGAGAAATACAAGGAAGACGCCGCCACCATCATCGGCCACTTTGGCCTTGGCTTCTACTCCACCTTTATGGTCAGCAAGCAGGTCGATATTGTGACCCGCTCGTGGCAGGATGGGGCAGCGGCTGTGAAATGGAGTTGTGACGGCACACCGTCCTTCACCATCGAAGACGCAGAGAAAGCCGAACGCGGTACCGACATCGTGCTTCACATCGACGACGACTGCAAGGAGTTTTTGGAGAAAGAGCGCATAGAAACGCTCTTGCGTAAGTATTGCCGCTTCCTTCCCATACCTATCGCTTTCGGCCACAAGACGGAGTGGAAAGACGGTACGCAGCAGGAGACAGATGAACTCAACGTCATCAACGATACTGAGCCCCTTTGGGTGAAGACACCTTCCGCATTGAAGGACGAGGACTACCAGAAGTTCTATCGCGACCTTTACCCGATGCACGATGAGCCCCTCTTTTGGATTCACCTCAATGTGGACTATCCGTTCAACCTGACTGGTGTACTCTATTTCCCAAAGATAAAGAACAACATCGACATTCACCGCAACAAGATACAACTCTACTGCAATCAAGTCTTTGTCACCGACAGTGTGGAAAACATCGTTCCCGACTTCCTCACGCTCCTGCATGGCGTCATCGACTCTCCCGACATCCCGCTCAATGTGAGCCGTTCGTACTTGCAGAGCGACCGCAATGTCAAGAAAATCAGCACTTACATCACAAAGAAGGTGGCCGATCGCTTGAAGAGCATCTTCCAGAGCGACCGTCCGCAATTTGAGAGCAAGTGGAATGATCTCAAACTGTTCATCCACTACGGCATACTCTCCGAGCCCGAATTTTACGACAAAGCCAAGACCTTTGCGCTGCTCTACGATGTGGATGGCAAGTGCTACACCTACGACGAATATCAGTCTGCTATCAAAGAGAATCAGACCGACAAAGACGGTTGCCTTGTCTGCCTCTACGCCTCAGACCGCACAGCGCAACACAGTTACATCGAAGCCGTAAAAGCAAAAGGCTACAACGTGCTCTTGCTCGACGGCCAACTGGATACGCCGCTCGTAAGCACGCTGGAGCAGAAATGGGGAGAGCCCGGCAAAGTACGCTTTGTCCGCGTCGATAGCGATACGCCCGAACTGCTGATAAAGAAGGACGATACGACCAGCGAAGCCGACGAAGCAACGAAGAACAATCTCTCCGCAGTATTCACGGCCATACTTCCGACCATCGAAAAAGCAGATTTCCACGTCAATGCAGCCGCTATGGGTGCAGACGCTGCCCCCATCGTCATCACACAGAGCGAATATATGCGCCGTATGAAGGAGATGGCCTCCCTGCAACAAGGTATGTCTTTCTATGGCGAGATGCCCGATATGTACTCGCTCGTCATCAACACAGACCATCGTCTTGTAGCCAACCTTACCGCAACATTCCATGAGACGCTGGACGAGAAACTTGCTCCCATCGATGCAGAGCTGCGTGGCCTGAATGCGCGTCGTACAGCAATAGAAGATGCGCAAAAGGATGTCAAGCCCGAAAACCTGACAGAATCGGAAAAAGAAGACAAGAAGCAGGTAATGGCCGACATCGAAAAGCAGGAAGCCGAGCGCACCGCTGTGATAGCAGCATTTGCCAAAGACCAGAAAGTGGCCGCTCAACTGGTGGATCTCGCGTTGCTGCAAAATGGCCTGCTGCGCGGCGAGTCACTGACGGCTTTTGTCAAGCGCAGCATAGACCTCATCTAAACACCCCTACAATAGCAAAGGAGCCCCACATCTTGACGGATGTGGGGCTCCTTTGCAGTATATGCACACGGCCTTGATTAAGGCTGGAGCAAGTGACGCCATTCTGCAAAATTGCCTTCAAGGCGCGACAAAGCATAGGACTCGATGTGGCGCGAGAAGGTGCACGGCAAGGCTTCAAGGCCGAAGTATTGCTGAATGAGATAGGCCACACTGTAAGATCGTTCGCCACGTCGTTTGATAATGGCGATGGCCGTAGCACGTATCTCGGGCGAAGCGGGGTCGAGGCGACGCAGATGCTGGAAGATGAGATAGTCGCAGATGAGGGTATGAGTATGGCAAAGCAGTGACAGGGTCTGGGCATCGCTCTCCAACGGGCACAAGGTGAGCAACCGCTGTCCCATATCGGGATCACAGATATAAGGCAAGAGGGCTTCGAGTATCTTGCGACAATCGGTCGGAGTGGCCGTGGCGCAAAACGCTTCGAAATGGGGATTAGCGACCGTGAGTTTGCCCTCACGTATAAGACGACTGGCGGCTTTCAAGAAAGTGCCAAGATAGGCTTTACGATCCACAGCGACGATGGTCGCAAAAGCCTCCCAGAACTGTGCATTGCTAAGACGCGGCAAGAGTGTTTCGCCCAAGAGCACACCAGCCCTGCGACGCTCGGCGTTGCTGAGCGAAGCGAGGTACGACGGTACGGCGGCATACTGCTGTGTGTGGAGCAGAGTGGCAAGATGCTGACTGGACAACATACCTTATTTCAGCGTCAAGAGCACGACATTCTCCACATGGTGCGTCTGCGGGAACATATCCACAGGCTGCACGCGCTCTACGGCATACTTACAGTCCAAGAGTGCCAAGTCGCGGGCTTGGGTGGCGGGGTTGCAACTGACATAGACGATACGACGCGGAGCAGCCTGCAAGATCACGTCGATGACATCACCGTGCATCCCAGCCCGTGGCGGGTCTGTGATGATGACGTCGGGACGACCATGCGTCTGAATGAAGTCGGGGGTCAAGATGTCTTTCATATCACCTGCGAAAAAGAGGGTCTTGTCGCCGAGGTGGTTGAGTTCGGCATTGACCTTGGCATCTTCTATCGCCTCGGGCACATATTCTATGCCGATAACTTGGCGAGCACCAGCGGCCACAAAATTGGCAATGGTGCCAGTACCTGTATAGAGGTCATAGACCAGTTCGTCGCCCGTGAGACCTGCAAAATTGCGGGCTACCTTGTAGAGTTCGTAAGCCTGCTCCGTATTGGTCTGGTAAAACGACTTAGGGCCGACCTTAAAGCGCAGGTCTTCCATCGTCTCGTAGATGAAGTCACGGCCTGCAAAGACGTGGACATCAAGGTCGCCGAAAGTGTCATTGCATTTCGTGTTATTGACGTAGAGCAACGAGGAAATCTGCGGAAACTTTTCGTGGAGGAAGCCCATTACCTTCATGGCTTTCTGCTCGTCCTCTGCTGTATGCCACGAAAATTGTACAAGGAGCATGACTTCGCCCGTAGCCGAAGTGCGCAGCATGATGCCGCGCATAAGCCCCGTGTTTTGTCTCAAATCGTAAAACGTGAGACCTTCACTTATGGCGTAGTCGCGCAGCGCATTGCGGATGTCATCGTTGAGCGGTGCCATAAGGTGACACTCATTGATGTCAAGTATTTTGTCAAAAGCCCCAGGAATGTGAAAGCCAAGGGCGTCTTTCTGGTCAAAGACCTCGGAGGACTTTATCTGTTCGAGCGTCAGCCATTTCTTGTTGGAGAAGCCAAACTCCAACTTATTGCGATACGCACGATCTTTCCGGCTCCCCAAGATGGGCGAGATAGGGGGCAGAGCCACCTTGGCGATACGCTCCAAGGCATCGGTGACTTGCTGCTGCTTGGCTTCCAACTGCTTCGCATAAGGCAGACACTGCCATTTGCAACCACCGCAGACGCCGAAATGCGGACAAAACGGCGCTACGCGGTCGGGCGACTGACGGTGAAAACGCACGATTTCGGCCTCGGCATACGAGTGCTTCTTACGGCGTACTTGCAAATCGACGATATCACCGGGAACGGCATAAGGTACGAAGACGACGATGCCATCCACACGGGCGATGGCTTTGCCTTCGGCTGCGATGCCCGTGATTTCTATGTTTTCGAGTAGGGGAAGTGGTTTCTTCTTACGTGACATTTGGACGAAATGTTTGAAGCGTTATAGGGGATAAATTTCAGATTTGGGAGGTTTGCTTAAAGCACTGCGGCAAAAACGCTGTCCCCATAAGGGCAGATGCGCAAAATTATCTGGGCAGACCGCCCCAACGATAAGGGCAGATAGTTCGTCGCGTCTGGGCAGAGCGTTTCGTCGGTTTTATCTTTCCACCGTTAATGTCTGTTTTACAGACATTTACAATCTCTCGAAAATCTTTTCCACAAGGCGTGGGACTGCAAAATTTTCAAGGCTATCGAAGGGAACAAAATTGGGCGAATGTTGCGGCGAAATGCGCTGAAAAAGGGCCTGGGCTGCCGTGCGGTCTGCCAAATGGACGCGATAAGCAGAGGCGATGATGGTGCGGTGGGTAAGCTGATGACGCAAGTTGCAGGCAATAGCAACGAGTGCTGTCGCATCGCAACCGATGGCTTCGGCAACCTCATCCGCAGTGGCAGGTTCGGCAGTCTCGTAGAGCGGCGGGGTGAAAAGTCCCGTCCAGATGTCACCTGCGGGTCGCCCGTACAACACCGTATGGGCTCTCCCTTCACTTTCAAATACGGGGATGATGTAATGGAAATAGCGCGTAGTGACGGCAGTCCGCTTGGCTTTGACAGGCAGTTGCAGCACCTGATTTTCAGCCCGAGCACAACACTCGGCCGCAAGTGGGCACTCGGTGCAACGCGGCTGGCGTGGCGTGCACCATGTAGCGCCAAAATCCATCATCGCCTGATTGAAACGAGCAGGAGCTTTGCGGTCAATGAGCATCTCGCCCAAGGCCTTGAATTGCTTGCGCCCTTCGGTGGTGTCAATAGGGGTGTGGATGCCGAAATAACGTGCCGTCACGCGATAGAAATTGCCGTCTATGGCGGCGTATGGCAGACCAAAGGCAAAAGCACAAATGGCAGCGGCGGTATAGTCGCCCACACCTTGCAGCCGACGTAGCGCAGCATAGTCGGTGGGTATCTGCCCACCTTGCCCCATCACTTGCTGTGCTGCCTTGTGGAGGTTGCGCGCTCGGGAATAGTAGCCTAAACCCTGCCAGAGTTTCAGCACCTCATCCTCCGAAGCAGTGGCCAAAGCAGCGACAGTGGGGAAACGCGAGATGAAGCGATGATAGTAGGCCGTGCCTTGCGCCACTTGCGTCTGCTGGAGTATTACCTCCGAGAGCCACACATGGTACGGATTGCACGTATCGCGCCAAGGCAAATTTCTCGCGTGCAATTCGTACCACTTGTACAGATGTGCTGTAAATGGCATCATCAATGGAAAGTCTGTATGCGCTGTTCGTCGGTGAGTTTGCAGATAAGAAGCATGCCATCTTTCTCCACGACGATATAGCCATCAAGCCCTTGGACGACAACTTTCTTCAAGCCCGGTGCGTGGACAATGCAGTTGCGCGTATCATAGAGATGGATGTCTTCGCCCACAGTGGCATTGCCATTATCGTCGGGCGTCAGCTGTTTCAGTAGCGAGCCCCAAGTCCCCAAGTCGCTCCATCCAAACTCGGAGGGATAGACGAAGGTCTCTTCGGCTTGCTCCATAATGGCGTAGTCGATGCTGATAGCGGGACACTTGGGAAATGCCGCGTCGATATGCGCTTGCTCCTCTGGGGTGTCGTAATAAGGACGCAGGTCGTCGAAGATTTCGGCTATCTCGGGCTTATACACACGGAATGCGTTGATGATGGTAGCAATGCCCCAAACGAAGATGCCCGAGTTCCAATAGAAGTTTTGCTGTGCTATGTAGCCCTTCGCCGTTTCAAGGTCGGGCTTTTCGCGAAACTCGTCCACGCGGTAGAAGTTCTCACGGCGTGAAGACTCCAAGGAAAGGTCGGCCTTGATGTAGCCGTAGCCCGTTTCAGGACGCGTCGGCTTCATGCCGAGTGTGATAATAGCGTCGGTTTCGCTTGCAAATTGCAGGCTTTGGCTTATGACATTACGAAATGTCGGCACATCTTGGATATCGTGATCCGAGGGCGACACGACGATAACAGCATTGGGGTCTCTGTGCTTAATGCGCCACGAGACATAGGCGATACACGGCGCGGTGTTGCGACGGCAGGGCTCTTGCAGGATGTTGCAGAGAGGCACTTCTGGAAGTTGTTCGTGTACGAGGTCGCCATACTGCGACGAGGTTACGACCCAAGTGTTCTCGGGCTGCACAATGCCCGCGAAGCGGTCGTAGGTAAGTTGCAGCATACTTCGGCCCTTGCCAAGAATGTCGAGGAATTGCTTGGGATAGTCTTCTTTGCTCATCGGCCAGAAACGACTGCCTACGCCGCCTGCCATAATTACCAGATGCTGAGCCATAGTGGGGGAGTGGTGATAAAGGAAAGGTGGGACGCTATTTCTTGGTATTCGCCGTCATATCACCTTGTATATAGATGCGTGCAAGGTTGTTGGTGGCATTGGAGCGAATGGTTACGCTTTTCTTAAACTTGCCGGGGAACTTGCCACGGCCGTTGTAGGTGACACGCACTTCACCACTATCGCCGGGGCGAACAGGTTCCTTGGTGTAGTTGGCAACAGTGCAACCACAGGAAGAGAATGCTTGATGGATAACCAATGGGCTGTCTCCCGTATTGGTAAACTTGAAAACCACCGTCTGGGCCTGCGACTCCTCAAAAGTGCCAAAGTCGTGAGTGGTCTTTTCAAACTTCAATGTGGCCTGCGCCGATGCGCTGATGGCCGTGAATGTGAGAAGTGTGAGCAGAAGAGAGAGAAACTTCTTCATAATGTAACGATAGAAAATAGGCGGAGGGCACTACACCCTCCGCCATAATGATATTATACGATTACCAAGCGAAAAGCTTGTAATTCTTCATCGTCTCGTTTACACGTGCACGCACAGCAGCGATAACCTTCTCATCTTCGGGAGCGTTGAGTACGGTCTCGATGAGTTCGGCAATGAGGACCATGAGGTCTTCCTTTGCACCGCGCGTCGTGATGGCAGCCGTACCGAGGCGGATACCAGAGGTCTGGAATGCAGAGCGGGTGTCAAACGGCACCATGTTCTTATTGACTGTGATATCAGCAGCTACGAGAGCGTTCTCTGCCACTTTACCAGTGAGTTCGGGATATTTGCCGCGAAGATCAACAAGCATTGAGTGGTTGTCGGTGCCACCGCTTACGATGTCGAAGCCGCGCTTGATGAGTTCGTCAGCCAACTTTGCAGCGTTTTTCTTCACCTGCATAGCATATTCCTTCCACTCGGGCTTGAGGCACTCGCCAAAGGCTACGGCCTTGGCTGCGATGACATGCTCCAAAGGACCACCTTGCTGACCAGGGAATACTGCCGAATTGAGGATTTGAGACATCATCTTCGTAACACCCTTCGGCGTCTTGAGACCCCAAGGATTCTCGAAGTCCTTACCCATGAGGATGACACCACCACGAGGACCACGCAGGGTCTTATGGGTCGTAGAGGTCACAATGTGGGCATACTTCACAGGGTTGTCAAGCAGACCTGCTGCGATAAGGCCAGCGGGGTGAGCCATATCTACCATAAAGATAGCACCTACCTTGTCTGCGATTTCACGCATACGCTTGTAGTCCCACTCACGGCTGTAAGCCGATGCACCGCCCACGATGAGTTTGGGCTTGTGTTCAAGGGCAAGACGCTCCATTTCATCGTAATCTACACGACCGGTTTCCTTGTTGAGGTTGTAGCCGATAGGGTTGTAGAGGATACCCGATGTATTGACCTTGGAGCCGTGACTGAGGTGACCACCGTGATCGAGGTTCATACCCATGAAAGTGTCACCGGGCTTGAGTACTGCGAAGAACACAGCAGCGTTGGCCTGTGCACCAGAGTGAGGCTGCACGTTGGCGTATTCTGCACCAAAGAGTTTGCAGATGCGCTCGATAGCGATGTTCTCAACTTGGTCCACGACTTGGCAGCCACCATAATAACGCTTGCCGGGATATCCTTGTGCATACTTGTTGGTGTGCCATGAGCCCATAGCGTGCATCACATGGTCGCTTACAAAGTTTTCAGTGGCGATAAGCCCAATTCCGCGCAGCTGTCGCTGGTGTTCGGCTTCGATAAGATTAAAGATATCTTGATCCATGTTGTATGAAATTTGAGTTTGGTATTTATATGAGTTTCACTTCTGATATGTTTTGCTCTTTGTCACAATAGTGACAGCGCAGCACCTGAGAGCCAGTCGTGTGATGGAAGAGGGTAGGCATAGGCTCGTTGTTGGTGATGCACTTGGGATTGTTGCAGCGCACAATGCCTCGCAAGGTATCGGGCAATGCTACGCGCTTCTTCTCTGTGACCTTATAGCCGCGTATGATGCAGAGAGTAACATTGGGAGCTACGACGGACAACTGGTTGAGTTCTGCATCCGTAAAGTAGCGGTCGGAAACCTTTATGATGCTCTTGCTGCCCATCAACTGGCTATCCAGATTGTAGCCGATGAACACTTTGTGACGCCCCAATTCCTCAAGGCGCAGCAATCGCACGATGGCAAAAAGTTTCTCCGAGGGTATGTGGTCGATAACGGTGCCGTTTTCAATGGCGGCAACCATGCGGGTTTCATTAGTCATGGCGTATATCTTCGAGGGTTAAGCCAAGGACATCACAGATGATGGCTTGGCGTGCATAGATACCGTTGCGCGCCTGCTGAAAATAGTAAGCGTGTGGATCGTCATCAACATCCACGTGAATCTCATTGACGCGTGGTAGCGGATGGAGAATACGCATATTCGTCTTGGCTTCTCGCAACATATCACGCCGCAAAATGTAAACGTCTTTCACACGCTCATACTCCATAAGGTCAGAGAAACGCTCACGCTGCACACGGGTCATGTAGAGGATGTCAGACTGTGCGATGATGGCTTCGCTAAACTCTTCATGTTCCTCATAGTGAATACCATATTCGCGGCAATACTCCTTGTATTCGTCTGGCATGGCAAGCGAAGGCGGCGCAACGAAATGGAATGTCGGGTTGAAGTGGCGCATAGCCATCAGCAGAGAATGGACGGTGCGGCCGTAACGCAGGTCACCGACAAGGCAAATATTGAGATTTTCCAGCGTACCTTGCGTTTGTCGGATGGTGTAGAGATCCAGCATGGTCTGCGTAGGGTGCTGATGCGCACCGTCACCAGCGTTGATGACTGGCACGGGGGAGACTTCGGAAGCATAGAGCGCAGCGCCTTCGAGGTAGTGGCGCATCACGATGACATCGGCGTAATTTCCCACCATAAGTATGGTGTCTTTCAGCGTTTCTCCCTTGGTGGAAGATGTCACTTTGGGGTCGGTGAAACCAATGACTTTGGCACCGAGTCTGTTGGCTGCTGTCTCAAACGAAAGACGGGTGCGTGTAGAGGGCTCAAAGAACAGAGTGGCCACGATGCGACCATCCAACAATTTACGATTGGGACGCAACTCAAATTCACGCGCCATATCCAGCAGATACAGGATTTTGTCGCGTGTGAGCGCGTCTATACCAACAAGGTTGCGAGGCATGTCTTAGGTGTGTTGATTAAAGTCAGTGCAAAGATACGAATAAAAGTTGGACATACCAAATCTTCATTGCTTTTTTCTGTTTTTTTGCCAGCAAAGGGTAGGAGAGTGCTTCGCCGTACATGATATTTTGCTTTGCAGTTTGGTGGAGTCGCGGGTTATGTGTATCTTTGCAGTGTCATTGCGCCGTGCGGTGACACCATTAGGAAACCATTGCAAACAAATCGTCTTTTGATGCCTATGCAGAGCAAAATCCGTTGGGGGTTCATCGGTTGCGGCGAAGCGACCGAGAAAAAGTCTGGGCCAGCGTTTCAGATGATAGAAGGCTCGGAAGTGGTAGCAGTGATGCGTCGCAACGCGCAGAAATGCGAAGATTACGCTCACCGTCACCACATCAGCCGCTGGTATTCGGACGCCCAACAACTCATCAACGACCCCGAAGTCGATGCGGTATATATAGCGACGCCGCCTTCTGCGCACGCCATCTACACGTTGATGGCGTTGAAGGCCCACAAGCCCGTATATGTGGAGAAACCATTGGCGACACATTACGAGGACTGTTGCCGCATCAATCGTGCGGCACAAGACGCTGGCGTCCCTTGCTTCGTGGCTTACTATCGCCGCGAGTTACCCTATTTCAAACGGGTGAAGCGACTGATAGACGAGGGGACTATCGGCAAGGTACAAAGCGTACAGGTACATTTTGCCGTGCCGCCGCGTGAGTTGGACTATAACACGGGAGATTTGCCTTGGCGTTTGCAGCCTGACATTGCAGGCGGAGGCTATTTCTACGACCTCGCGCCCCACCAAATAGACTTGTTGCAGATGATGTTTGGCCCCATCCTGCAAGCCGAAGGCATCTCGGCCAATCGTGGCGGACTCTACGCCACCGAGGACACCGTAAGTGCCTGTTTCCGCTTCGCCTCTGGCCTGCCAGGAAGTGGCAGTTGGTGCTTTGTGGCCGACGAGTCAGCCCGTGACGACAGGATATTCGTCATCGGCAATAAAGGCGCATTGACTTTCTCCGTCTTCACCTACGCCCCCATTATGCTCCACAACGCTACGGGCGACCACGAAATCGCCGTAAGCAATCCGCCCTATGTGCAGCAACCCTTGATACAACTCGTGGTCGATCATCTATTAGGTAGAGCCACCTGCACTTGCGACAGCGTAAGCGCAACATCGGTCAATTGGGTTATCGACCGCATTTTGGGCAAACTTTGACGCGAGTCCTTCCCTGCGTTTTATACCTATTTATATATAGGGCTAAAAACAGTCTGTCCAAGCCACGAAAACTATCTGCCCAAGTCGTTGA
>JAGHRU010000080.1 GCA_018066225.1 Candidatus Equimonas enterica | reverse complement strand
AGCCCTTGGCAATACGAGCCACATTGCGGCCTACATTACCGAAAGCAAGAAGACCAAGGCGCTTACCCATAAGTTCCGTACCTGCCTTGCCGTTGTAGAAGTTGCGCACACCATAGACGAGAAGACCAAATACGAGTTCGGCTACAGCGTTGGAGTTCTGGCCGGGAGTGTTCATTACGACCACGTTGTGAGCCGTAGCGGCTGCGAGGTCCACATTGTCGAAACCAGCACCTGCACGAACGACAATCTTAAGTTGCTTGGCAGCGTCGAGGACTTCTGCGTCCACTTTGTCGGAACGGATGATGAGAGCGTCTGCGTCGGCTACAGCGTTGAGAAGCTGTGCCTTCTCGGTGTATTTCTCGAGGAGAGCGAGTTCGTAACCGTTCTTCTCCACGATTTCACGGATGCCATTGACAGCGGCTGCTGCAAAAGGCTTTTCAGTAGCGATAAGTACTTTCATGATAGTGCTAAATGCCGCAGTGCCCGACGCTCAAAGCATCGGGAACTGGGCTTATGTTTTAAGATGTTAGAATTACTTGTGAAGTTTCTCAAATTCCTGCATGGTCTCTACGAGAGCCTTAACACCCTCGATAGGCATTGCGTTGTAGCAACTTGCGCGGAAGCCACCTACATCACGGTGACCCTTGATGCCGTGCATGCCACGAGCAGTAGCAAATTCGAAGAACTCATCTTGGAGGTTCTCGTAGCCCTCGGCCATAACGAAGCAGATGTTCATGTAAGAACGGTCTTCCTTGCACTTAACGGTGCCACGGAAGAGAGGATTGCGGTCGATTTCGCCGTAGAGCAAGTCAGCACGCTCCTTGGCACGACGCTCCATCTCGGCAACGCCACCTTCCTTCTTCATCCAACGCAGCGTCTGGAGTGCAGTGAAGATAGGCAGTACAGGAGGAGTGTTGAACATCGAACCCTTCTTGACATGGGTGCGATAGTCAATCATCGTAGGAATCTGACGGCTAACCTTGCCGAGCATATCCTTGCGGATGATAACGAACGTAACACCTGCGATGGAGAGGTTCTTCTGAGCACCACCATAGATTACAGCATACTTCGTAGGATCGAAGACGCGAGAGAAGATGTCGGAAGACATATCTGCAACGAGAGGCACGGGAGAGTTAATGTCGTGGTGCAGTTCGGTACCATAGATGGTGTTGTTGGTCGTGATGTGGAAGTAGTCAGCATCAGCAGGGATAGTATAGTCCTTGGGGACATAAGTGAAGTTGTCGTCGGCAGAAGAGGCAACCTCTACGACTTCACCGAAGAGTTTAGCTTCCTTCTGAGCCTTAGTAGCCCAAACGCCCGTGTTGAGGTAAGCAGCCTTCTTCTCGAGGAGGTTGTAAGGAATATAGCAGAACTGGGTGCTTGCACCACCGCCTACGAAGAGAACTTCGTAATCTTCGGGGAGGTTGAGCAATTCCTTAACAAGAGCTTGCGCTTCGTCCATAACTGCTTGGAAGTTCTTGGAACGGTGGGAGATTTCCATGAGGGAAAGACCCATACCGTCAAATTCGATACAAGCATCGGAGGTGGCCTTCATTACCTCGGGAGCGAGGATGCAAGGACCGGCAGTAAAGTTGTACTTCTTCATAATGTTGATGAATTTTATTGGGTTGTTATGAGATGTTGAGTGTTGTAGTCATTGTTAATGGGTGCCGTGTCAGATGAAATTGACTTCGGGCTCGAGTGTGACGCCAAATTGACGCTGGACATCTGCTTGGATATGATGGCTGATAGCAACGATGTCTTGCCCCTTTGCGCCACCATAATTGACGATGACGAGTGCCTGCTTGGGATAGACCCCCACATTGCCAAGGCGTTTCCCCTTCCAGCCACATTGCTCTATCAGCCATCCTGCGGGGATTTTTGTGCCATCTGCGACGCAGAAGTGAGGCATATCTGGATGTGAACGCAGCAACTGCTCGGCAAGGGCGTTCTCCACGACGGGATTCTTGAAGAAAGAACCTGCTGACCCAATGTCTTTGGGGTCTGGCAATTTGGCTTGTCTCACCGCGATGACGGCTTCACGAAGTCGCGCGGCTGTAAGCGGCTCTATGCCTTGGAGAGCTTGCTTTATGGCATCGTGTGTCACAATCGGCGTGAATGAGCGATTGAGGCGAAAGTCCACATAAACGACAGCATACCGCCCTTGCAACTTATGCTTGAAGACGCTATCGCGATAAGCGTACTGACATTCGTCGTGTGTTAGGCTACTTATTTCTCCCGTTTGCATATCAACGACGTGAACACGCTCTATGTACTGCGAGACTTCTGCGCCGTAAGCACCGATGTTTTGCACCGCGCTCGCACCAACTTCGCCAGGGATGAGCGAAAGGTTGGCCAAACCATAATAACCATGGCCTATTGTCCAACTCACAAAATCATCCCAAACCTCTGCGGCACCAACGCGCAAATGGACATCCTCTGCCGTTTCATCAAGTACTTGCTTACCGTATATCGCAGAGTGGAGCACTATCATATCATAGTACTCCTGTGTGAAGAGCAGATTGCTACCGCCACCGATGTGCAGTACACGCTGCGTACGAAATACGCCGTCAGCAATATAGTGTTGCAATTCTTCTATCGTATGATACTCCAGCACTTGACGACATTTTGCGTCGATGCCAAAAGTATTATATCGAAGTAGAGATTGCATAGGGGGGCAATGTTAATATAGCGATGTGGCAAGGCTAATTATCCAACTGTGTCAGCACCCATTCGCCGTTGCGCTTCTTGAAAGTAAGATTGCAAGACATACCATCAGAAAGGCCGCAAATGCTTAAAATGCGTGTGTTAGATCCTCGTTGCTTCTTGCCGTATATTATGTTCGTAATCTCGCCAGTAGGGAGTTCGGGTCTGAAATCTTCCCACTGTACGGCTTCCAAAGTTCCCTCTACTCGTTCGAAGTTTTCGTCGTCAAACGTAGAGAAAGCAAAACTGGAAGCGATGTGTTGCTTTTGGTATGCTTCGTCCGTGGCAAAGCGCTCGTAGAAATTGTAGAAATCCCTATCGGCACTTTGGTCAAAGGTATGAGCATCTATCGCTTGCAAGCGCCATTGGTCTTTTGGACGCTTAAACGTGTACTGCCACACATAATGACGGACAATGTCCAACTTTTCGACGATGACATTGCGCAGAGAAGTGTCTTTGGCTACTTGCATAGCGCGTTTGTCAGCGAAGACCAGTGTATAGACTTCTTGGTTGGAATACATGGGGTCATACCGCCATTGTTTCCGAGTGATATAGGAGGTTTTCCCATCCACCGTGTGGCGGAGTGGAAAATCTATGCGTGCGAGTTGCTGACGACGGCTTTTCATAAAGCCAAAGATGAAATCGTCAAAGAACTCATCTACGCGCTTGTTTTGTAGTTGTTGGCCGACGACATCAAGGCTATCGGTGAGGATGGAGTCTTGGATGACACTATCTATAGAGTCTTGTTGCGCTTCGGCTGTTTGTTCTCCATTGCCATTGCAGGAGAAACACAACGCGATAACAGCCACCAAGAAATAGAGGAGGTTTCTCATGGTATGATGTGATATGTATGTCCTTAGTAACTGTTGTCGTTTGTTATTAGAGAACGGCGCCAGGGGCAATATCCTCTGGCGCCGCCTCTGTAAGATTGTTCAGATGTTGGCGCAGGGTATTAGTCAACCAAGCCCTGACCGAGCATAGCGTGAGCTACCTTCATGAAGCCGGCGATGTTAGCACCCTTCACATAGTTGATGTAGCCGTCAGCCTGCTCACCGTACTTCAAGCACTGAGCGTGAACATCGGACATAATCTGATGGAGCTTCTCGTCAACCTGAGCAGGCGTCCAGCTGATGTGCATAGCGTTCTGAGTCATTTCAAGACCAGAGGTAGCAACACCACCAGAGTTCACAGCCTTACCAGGAGCGAAGTTGGTCTTGGTGTTGATAAAGTGGTCAATAGCCTCAGCAGCGCAACCCATGTTGGAAACTTCTGCTACGAGATATACGCCATTTGCAGTGAGCTGCTTAGCGTCTTCCTCACGGAGCTCGTTCTGGCAAGCGCAAGGCAGAGCGATGTCAACCTTAACTTCCCAAGGCTTCTTACCAGCGAAGAACTTAGCGTTAGGATACTTCTCTGCGTAAGGAGCAACGATGTTCTTACCGCTTGCGCGAAGTTCGAGCATGTAATCAACCTTCTCACCGCTAACGCCTTCCTCATCGAGGATGTAGCCGTCAGGACCAGAAATGGTGATAACCTTTGCACCGAGTTCGTTAGCCTTCTTGGCAGCACCCCAAGCCACGTTACCGAAACCAGAGATAGCAACGGTCATGCCCTTGATGTTCTTACCAAGCTTAGCAAGCATGTTCTCTACGAAATAGAGTGCGCCGAAACCAGTAGCCTCGGGACGGAGGATAGAACCACCGAATTCCATGCCCTTACCAGTGTAAGTACCAGTGCACTGGCGAGAGAGCTTCTTGTACATACCGTA
>JAGHRU010000235.1 GCA_018066225.1 Candidatus Equimonas enterica | reverse complement strand
AAGGATGCCTATGCTTCGAAGTCTATTTTCCTTCCCGCTGCGGGCTACTTCGGCGGTACGTCCGTGTACGTCGTTGGGTCCCGCGGCCGCTACTGGTCGTCGTCGCCCCGCACGGACAGTCCGGCGTACGCGTGCAGCTTGTACTTCGTCTCGGACGACGTGGATCCCGCGGTCATCGACAACCGTTACTTTGGGCATTCCGTGCGCCCCGTGCTCAGAATGGCCATTAAATAGGCATAAGAAGAGCATTTCGCGTCATTAAATATATGTTATTACGCAGGCAACGCGGGCAGCTGCTGTCGTGAGACAGTGCTGCCCGCGTTACCTGCGTTTTTTGTGGGCTGTCACGTTGTGGGATTGGGCCGAAGACGCGCTGATGGGGAAAGAGGCTACGGGAGATAAAGTGCTGTCTTTCACCGCCCT
Organism: Candidatus Equimonas enterica; assembly: GCA_018066225.1. Classification (GTDB taxonomy): domain Bacteria; phylum Bacteroidota; class Bacteroidia; order Bacteroidales; family Bacteroidaceae; genus Alloprevotella; species Alloprevotella enterica. Next base: position 1,219 of record JAGHRU010000235.1, on the reverse strand, counting down.
TCAAGATCTTTGTAGGCCGTTTGCAAGAAGGCTTTGGCGCGTGCTGTGCGTGCGGCAGAGGCCTTGGGCTTATCGACAAGCGTGCGCCCCGTGGCGAGGTCGATGATGGTCGTGCCCGTCTCGTCAATATAGGAGAAGCCTTCCGACCATGTGTGCTGGGCGCAGGGCAGGGTGTAGGTCTGCGACAGCACGTCGCGTGAGAAGCGGAAGTCGCTGAGCGCTATGCCGAGTTGCCCCAAGAGGGTGGCGGCAAGGTCACTCTGGTTGCAGAGGCTGCCTATCTGTCTTGCACCGCGTATGGCACCGCCAGTGAAGATGAGCGGAATGTGGTACTTCTGCGTGTTCTCTTCGCTCATGCCGTTGGGCCAAGTCACACCATGGTCGGGGAGGAGAACGACGAGGGTGTTCTCCCACTGGGGCATCTTGCGGAAGGCGGCGAGGAAGTCGCTGATGCAATGGTCGAGATAGGCAAAGGCGTTGGCAATGCGTCCACGCGCTTTCAGCCTGCTATACGGCACCTCCCATGGCTCGTGGCTGGCAAGGGTGAGCAGCGTCGTGTGCCAAGGCTTGTCCTTGGGATAAGCCGAGATGAGCGACAGCATACGCTGAAACACCAAGTGGTCGGTGACGCCCCAGTTGTGGGTGTGACGCTGGCTGCTGGGGAAGTCCTCGTCGCCATAGACGCGGTCGTAGCCCGTGGCGAGGAGATAGGAGTTCATGTTGGTGAAGTTCTTGTCGCCGCCATAGAGAAACTCCGTGCGGTAACCTACGCCTTTGAGCGATGCGGCTATCGAGGGCAGGGTGCGGCTCTTGGCAGGGAGCTTCATCACGCTGACATCGGGAAACGACGGATAGCCAGAAAGTGTGCAGACGGTGCCGCGGTCGGTGCGGAAGGAGTTGGCGTAGCACTGCGTGAAGCAGACACCAGTGTGGCACAGACTGTCGAGGCACGGCGTGATGCCCGATGCGCCGCCGAGGGAGGCGACAAACTGCGCGCCACAGCCTTCCATAAGGATGATGAGCACGTTGGGACGACGCATGCGCAGTAGGGAGTCGGCAGGAGCAATGACGCTCTCGGTGTTGTAGTTCAGCGTGGCGAAGTGCTGCTGACACACGGCGTCAGTATAGAAGTTGGCGGCTACGCTTTTGCGTCCGCTGTGTTGGAGCGAATAGAAGAACGAGAAAGCGGGATTGACCGCGCTGTGGTTCATAAACTGAC
>JAGHRU010000231.1 GCA_018066225.1 Candidatus Equimonas enterica | reverse complement strand
GCGCATTGCCATGCTTACCAGTTATGACTACACGACGGCACGCATCGTCGATGGCGCAGGCGTGGATGTCATCCTCGTGGGCGATAGCGCCAGCAACGTGATGGCTGGCAATGTCACTACATTGCCTATTACGATAGACCAAATGATCTATCACGCCAAAGCCGTGGTGCGCGCTGCCGCCCGTGCGCTGGTGGTCTGCGATATGCCCTTTGGCTCCTATCAGGTCAATGCCACCGAAGCCGTGGCCAATGCCATCCGTATCATGCAGCAGACGGGCTGTGACGCGTTGAAACTGGAAGGCGGCGCAGAAATTGCCGACTCCGTGCGCAAAATCATCGATGCGGGTATTCCCGTGTGTGGGCATTTGGGCTTGATGCCGCAGAGCATCAATAAATATGGTACCTACACCGTGAGAGCCCGTAGCCGGGAAGAAGCCGACAAACTCGTGAGTGATGCTCATCTGTTGGAGCAATTAGGCTGTTTCGCGCTCGTTTTGGAGAAGATACCCGCAGCCTTGGCCACACGCATCGCTTCCGAACTGAAAATACCCGTGATAGGCATTGGGGCTGGGCAGGTGGACGGACAGGTGCTGGTCATCGCCGATATGTTGGGCATGAACAACGAATTTTCGCCGCGTTTTCTCCGACGTTACGCCGACCTTTACAACGTGATGACGGACACTATCGGGCAGTATGTCACCGATGTGCGTCGGGGTGATTTCCCGAGCGAAGGGGAGTGCTATTAACGGTCTGCCCTTGTCGTTGAAACTATCTGGGCAGATCGTTCGTCGCGTCTGCCCAGATAGTTTTTGCCCTCTGCCCTTGTCGTGAAAAGCCTCGGGGAGATGGAAACCACGAAAGGCACACAAAAATCGTTAAAGTCTTGGCCATATGCTTTGTTTTTAGTAATTTTGCGGCCAAATATTGCGCCATGAAAATAATACGCACTTTCGCCATCCTTGCCATTGCCCTCGTAGGGCTGTCCTCGTGTGGGGAATATTCAGCGATACAGAAAACTACGGATGTAGATCAGAAGTATGAAGCCGCCAAGCAATACTACGCCGAAGGCTACTACAACCGTGCGGCTTATCTCCTCGAAGACCTTGTAACGCGGCTTAAAGGCTCGGAGCGTGGCGAGGAGTCGCTCTTCATGCTCGGTATGAGCAGTTACTATTCCAAGAATTATAGCGCCGCAGCGTCTTACTTCAAGAAGTACTACCAGACTTACCTGAAAGGCATCTACACAGAGGACGCCCGCTACTATGCTGCCAAGGCCTTGCAACGCAGTACGCCAGAGCCGCGCTTGGATCAGACCGCGACTTATGAGGCCGTGACGGAGTATTCCAACTTCTTGGATGCTTTCCCCAATAGCCGCTATCGTGAAGATGCCCAATACAACATCTTCGTGCTCCAAGACAAACTGGTGGAGAAGGAGTATCTCGCTGCAAAGCTCTACTACGATCTCGGCACTTACTTTGGCAACTGCACCAACGGTGGCAGCAACTATCAAGCGTGTATCATCACGGCCGAGAATGCCATCAAGGACTTCCCTTACAGCGACCGTCGAGAGGAACTGAGTTTCCTCATCCTGCGTGCCAAGTTTGACCTCGCCGCGCAGAGCGTGGAGGAGCGTAAGATAGAGCGTTACAACGCGGCTATCGACGAATACTATGGCTTCGTCAGTGAATATCCCGAGTCGCAGCATTTGGCCAAGGCCAAGGAACTCTATGAGAAGGCCGCCAAAATCACAGGCGTAAAACAAGACAACGAATAAACACCAACATTGCAATATGGATTACAAGAAAAGTAAAGCCCCCGTCAACACGGTCACTCACGACCTTATGCAGTTTGCTGAGCCCACTGGCAACATCTATGAGAGCGTTGCCATCATGTCCAAGCGCGCCAACCAGATTTCGGCGCAAATGAAGGAAGACCTCAGCAAGAAGTTGAAAGAGTTTGCTTCTCTCAACGACAACTTGGAGGAGACCTTCGAAAACCGTGAGCAGATAGAAATCTCCAAGTATTACGAGAAACTGCCCAAGCCAAGCCTCCTTGCTGCCGATGAGTTTATGCACGGCAAAGTTTATTTCCGCAATCCCTCCAAGGGAAAAGACGAACTCGATAAGGATTAAGGTAGGTTCTATAAATTAGCTCGTGACGGTTTTGCGGCTATTGCGAAGCAGATTTCTTTCTTTCATGATGGAGCGGTGCGGGCACCGTGACTGAATGAAAGGCAAGGAAGATGCAAGAGAAGAGCCCCAAAGCGGCCGAGTATAAGCATAGAATACTACCCTGGACAAAGATCAGACTAATTTATAAAACCTACCTTAAACACATGCTGCAACGCATCCAAACCGTCTATCTGTTGCTCGCCATCGCCCTCGCCGTGCTGACATTCTTTGTGCCTGTCTTTCGCCTTACGGAGAGCGAGGAGGCATGGATTACGGTGACAAGCCTCTCGGCTACGGCTATCGGCATGAGCACACAGCCCTCATGGCCTTATGGCATGTTCTTTATCGCGCTGCTGCTGATTGTTGTCAGCGGTTACAGCATTGTCAAGTACAAGAACCGTCGTAGCCAGATGCGCCTCATCCGTACCGCTATCTTGCTTGATGTGCTCTACATTGTGGTCTGTGTGTTTCACTACTCTGCTATGGTGGGTCTTGGCAATTTGTCGTTTGGCTTCACTATTGGCACTCCGCTGCCTCTGCTTGTCGGCTGCTTGCTGTGGCTGGCCCACAAAGGCGTGAAGCACGATGACGATCTCGTAAAGGCCGCAGACAGAATACGTTAGCCCCCATCATCTCCACTAAATCCTACCACGCTCTATGTCTCTCAACAAAGTTATGCTTATCGGCAACGTGGGCAAAGATCCCGAAATACGCTATGTCGATGCTGGGGTGTGCAGTGCCATATTGAGCCTCGCTACGACGACGCCGGGCTACACCTTGCCCAACGGCACACAAGTCCCCGAGCGTCCAGAGTGGCATCGCGTGCTCTTGTGGCGACGTCCTGCCGAAATATGTGAACGCTATGTCCACAAGGGTGATAAACTCTACATCGAAGGACAACTGCGCACACGCTCCTATACGGACAAGAAAGGCGTGATACGCTATGTCACGGAGATATGGGCCGACACCATAGAGTTGCTCTCTCCGCGTCCACAGTCTGCCGAGACGCCTCAACCTCAGCCCCAGCCTCAATCACCAGCCCCCCAGACGGGCACACCATCTACATCGTTTTAATCTTTTTATTTCAGCACACTACTGCTCAACACTATGGAGCCCCCGTTAGCCCTACTACTCGTTGTCATCCTGCTTGTGGCCGTCTGCGCCGTTCTCTACTACTTCCGCCGTTCCATTTCGGAGCGTTTCCTGCGCCGTTTGGCAGAGAAGGAAGGCGATATGGTGGTCTATGAGACCGACAGCGAGACCCATAGTCTGCAACGCGAAGATAAGGCTCTCATCAAGAGCGTCATACACTATGGTGAGAAGAGCGTGGGCGATGTGATGACGCCGCGTATAGACACGACGACGCTCGATATGAGCGACTCCTACGAGACGGTCATCAAGACATTCATAGAGAATAAGTATAGCCGTATCCCCGTCTTCGATGAGACCGACGACAAGGTGCACGGTATGCTTTACATCAAGGACCTTTTGCCTTTCCTCCATGCCCCTGCTGATTTCAACTGGCAGAAGCATACGCGTAAGCCATTTTTCGTGCCCGAGAGCAAGATGATAGATGACTTGCTACGCGAGTTTCAGAAGACGAAAATTCATATTGCCGTCGTCGTTGATGAGTTTGGCAGTATGTCGGGCATCATCACCATGGAAGACATTCTCGAGGAAATCGTAGGTGACATCAACGATGAGTTTGATGAGGAAGAGCGTATGTACCAGCAGATAGATGCCAATACCTACCTCTTTGAAGGCAAAACACCAGTGGAGGATTTCTGCCAGATTATCGGCGTGTCGCAAGAAGACTTTGTCAGTGCATCGTCGGAGGCAGAGACGTTGGCTGGCCTCGTATTGGAGATTATCGACGATTTTCCCACTTTACACCAGCGTGCGCTCTACCGCAATTTCTCCTTTGAGGTGATGGCACTGGACGACCGCCGCATCAGCCGCGTCAAGGTGGGCAGAACTAAAACGACGACTGCCGTAGCGCAATCATAACACCAACGCTTCGCATCAAAAATTTATCACGCTATGAAATCTACTACTTTCTATAAGTACTTTACACTGCTTATTGCTTTGGTTCTCATTCCTGCTGTACTGATGGCCAAGACACCCAAGGACAATACGAAGCATACCATCTATCTCTTTGGTTATAGTACCTGTCTTAGCGACACGGTGGTCTATATCACCGAAGTGCAGTCGCTTGATGGCGTCGAACTGACCAAGGAGAAGTTTCTCAAAGACCGCCAAGAGTACAGCGCACAACTCAAGACATACCTTGAGCCCGTATGTGGCGTGGCGCATCAGACGGCAGCCGTGTTTTATGGCCAAAACAAGAAAAAGGTGGAAAAGAAATATCTGAAACTACGCAAAAACTTATTGGATAAGCACAAGGCTTTCCAAGAGGTGAAGGCCACGTCATTCCAGTTTCAAGTCATTAAGCAATAACCCTCGAAGACCTTTTGTATGAAATCGCTCTATTTCCAAGTAGCAGAACGCTATTATTGTGTCCAGTTTACGGACGACAACGCTGACTTCCGCACGTTGCTCAACACCAGCGCACCGTTCAATGTCCGCCGTCCCAGCGCGGAGGTGCCCATGATGTTCACGCTCACCGTGGGTGAAGGGCTTGTTGATGCCAAGGAAGAAGGCGAAAGGATAGGGGAGTTTGACTGTGGCGGCATTATGCACCGCGTATTTCGCATGAGCGATGGTGGCTACAAGATGTTGCTGACAGATGTGACGGGGGAATTGGCTTGTGCTTATCGTGCCAACGCAGATTTCTCTCGTTGTGAGTGCAGTGTCTTTGGTGGCGTCGCTACGCAGACTTTTGGCATCACCAATGCCAATATGATTTCATTCGCCTTTGCAGGGGCTTCGCATGGCATCTTGCTGATGCACTCCTCTGTACCGATGAAGGACGGCTACGGCTATCTCTGTCAAGGCAAGAGCGGGACGGGTAAGAGCACCCATAGTAGTCTTTGGCTCAAACATATCGCCGGCACCGAACTCCTCAACGACGACAACCCCGCTGTGCGCTACGATGCGTCCACCAAACGTTGCTATGTCTATGGCACGCCTTGGAGCGGCAAGACGCCTTGTTACCGCAATCTGCGTGCCGAAGTGGGCGGTTTCTTACGTCTGCACCAGCACCCCGAAAACATTATCAAGCAGTTGTCGCCGTTGGAAGCCTTTGCGAGCATCCTCTCTTCGTGCTCATCGATGTTGTGGGACAAGCGTTCCTATTCTGCGCTCTGCAATACGATTTCATCTATTGTGGCATGTACTTCGGCTTACGACTTGCAGTGCTTGCCCGACCAAGCCGCTGCCGAACTTTCCTATTCCACGATGCGCCGCGTATGAACAGTCCCCAAGTTCTTACATTGAGCAATAGTGTGCTCATCCCTCAGATCAAGAAACTCATCGATGCTGGTCGCATTGCAGAGTTTCGGGTGCGAGGGTATAGCATGCGCCTTTTCGTTGAGCATGAGCGCGACAGCGTGGTGTTGGCACCCGTCACACGCCCTCTCCGACGCTACGATGTCGTATTGGCGGAGGTGGCTCCTCAACTCTATGTGTTGCACCGCATCATTCGTGTGGAAGGGGATGACATTACGCTTATGGGTGATGGCAACATTCGAGGGACGGAGCATTGCCGGCGGCAAGATGTCATCGGTCTTGCCATAGGCTTCAAACGCAAAGGGCGTGAAAAGATGGACAGCACCGACGCTTTGAAATGGCGCATATATTCTCACCTTTGGGTCCCTCTGTTGCCATTGCGCCGCTATATTCTTGGCGTTTATCGCCGTATATGGTTGCCACTGACCCACAAGACGCTGTGATTTCATCTTTACAAGTGCCAAGACGGCTGCTGCGCCGAGTGCCCCGACCTCGTAACCACGTTGTCCAATCTCCGCTTGCTCTGCCATGATTGTCACCTGCATTTGCACCAAATGATACAATAAGCAGAGAAAAATGGGCTTAAAATGAAAAAAATCCGCTACTTTGTTTGGAAGTAACGGATTTTTTTGTACTTTTGCACACGGCTACCCGAAAAGGCGCGATAACTTCAAGCTGTGGAGCTGTAATTATAGGCAGTGATTTTCACTGCCTTAATTTTTTTATTTCTTCTGCTATAGCTTCACGGCCAACATGTGAATCGTTAATACGAATAGCCTTCCCCTTATAAATGATATAGCACTCTTTTATTATACCATTTTCAAAGTCTGTATGTCTCCATTCAATGTATCTTGCTATTGCCCCGATGGCAAGAGGCTTTTCATTCATATTCATGTCAAGATCGATAACGACAGCCTCACATCCTTGTTTAATTGCTTTCCTAAACCCTGCTGATATGCCTTTCGGCGACTTTATACCTTTTCTGTCCGCTATTAAATCGTTTATAATATATTCGGGGTTATGTTTCCCATCGGCGAGAATGTGCTCCCTAACTTTTATTGTCATATCACTGAATGAATTCAATAAGCTTCGAGCAGCACGAATATTCTCTTGTACCTCGGTTTGGTCAGCGTTATTACTTATAAGCAATCGTTTGCCAAAGATACTGTCTTCCTTACACCCATTTTTTATTTCACATGCACGTAATAGTTTACACGCAGCACATAACCCATTGTCTGGGATGTATGCCAGCGTCAAATTCCCCTTTGCTATATCGCAGTCCCTGCATCGTTTGATGGTGTAGGGATTGTAGTCTGGGAAGGCTTTCTGCTCTATACCCGGGTTGAAGTGGAAGATACCGCGCGTATCGCCAGCCGTGGCTTCTTCTCCGAGCGTCATTGCCTCGTCGTGTGGTGTCACGGGGTACTTTTCTTTGAGCACCTGTACGACGGTGCAGCGGCAGTTCCAGCCGTTGGGTGGGAAATAGTCCTGCCAGAAGGGGGCGGTGATGGGAAGCGTGACACGGTCGAGCGCAGCGTGTGCAGGACGCACCCTATTGTCGCGCTGTGTGCGGTATTGGAGGTTGTAACGGTCGCCGTCCTGCATGAAGTCCTCCCACTTGGCCGCCATCTGCGCCGAAGCCTGACAGAAGTTATATTCGGCGCGGAGGTAGTGCTGGTTGTAGGTGCGGTCTATTTTTTGAACTATTGTTGTCCGCTGACTCCCAAATATGGTATATAAGAAAAAGGAGTTGCCTCTTGTGAGGTAACTCCTTTTAATGTCGGGGTGACAGGACTCGAACCTGCGACCTCCTGGTCCCAAACCAGGAGCGCTACCAACTGCGCTACGCCCCGATTTTCAGTTTGCGGATGCAAAATTACGTATTTAATTTGAATTAGCCAACATTTACCACTACATTTTTGCCCCTATGCCGTGTGAGGGCTATTCTATCAAGTGGTTGATTTCTTCAAATTCTTTTCCCATATTTAAGTGGAGGTATATGGTGTACAAATAAGGGCCCCATGCAGAGATTTTGTCTGGGCTCAACTGCCTAAACGTCTCCATGTGCGTCCGCGCTTTCTCGTAGAGTGTTTGCCGCTGTTTGTGGCCGTTCTTGTAAGCGCGGCTCTTGATGTTGTCGGGTAGGTTGATGTTTTGCGCTTTTCTGCAATAGGACGCTCCTATAAGGTAATGGGCTCTGACATGCGCAGGGGTGAGGCGTAGTAGCGTGTTGGCTGCCGCGATGCAGTCGTCGTAGTCTTCATGGTGGAAGAGCAGTGCTGCCTTGCCTTCGTGAAGGCTTATACTGAGGCTGTCGAGCGATAGTAGTGAGTCGGTGAGCATCAAGGCCTCTTGTACCGCATCGTGTCGCAACATATATCGGGTGATGTGGCGGTAGAAGAAACTGTTGTCAGGGTGCGCGGCAAGGCCATCTTGGGCGATGTGATAGGCGCGAAGGCTGTCGCCCATGTTGTCAGCGGCGATGACCAACTGCTGGGTCAGTAGGCTGTGTGAAGCAGTGTCGCGTAAGGCCAAGTCAGCATATAGGAATGTAGAAGCATAGTCGCGTAGTTGCATCGACGACAGCAGGTGACAGCGTGCCACGAGCGTCTGGTCTTTCTCCAAAGCTGCTGGCATTGTGTTGCTGTCCCAGATACTGTCTTGGATGAAAGCGAAGTAGCGGTTGGCGTAGTGCTGTGCCGCAGCATAGTCTTTGCGCTGTAAGAAATAGGCAGAGGCTGCGCGCAGATTGGGATAATGACTTGTCAGCAGTTCGATGTTTGTCTTATGATATTTTGGCTTGCGGCTGGTGTGGCGTTCAAGACTATCTGTGCGTAGGGCGTATTCATAGAGCCCATAGATGGTAGAGAACAACTGGGTTGTGTCGATTTTTTGTTTGAGATAGAGCCGCTCGTTCGCCTTGTCGCAGAGTTGCTGGCAGGCTTGTACGCCATACTGATAGAGCACAGGCTTCTCTCTTAAAAGCGTGTCGTGCGTACATTGCTCAATGGCCGTAAGTGCCTCTTGTGCCTTGCCGCCTTTGAGCAAAGCAGCAATGTTCTTCAAAGGCTTTTGCGCCGTGACACAAAGACATAGGAAAGCGGCAATCAGAAGGCAAAGTCTGCGCATAAGGAAGTGGGGTGGGGCTGTGAGCATTAGCGGGATACTGCTTTCACGCCGGGCACGGTTCGTATTTTCTTGATGATGGTGGATAGTCGTGTGGTATCCTCGGTGAGGATAGTGAGCGTACCAAAGAAGAGTCCGTCGCTGGTGTCGATGCTGATGCTGCGTAGCATGACGTGCTCATCTTTGCTCAATATGGAGGTAACGTTGTTGACAATGCCAAGGTCGTCCTGCCCCGTAATGTGCAGTGTCACTTCGGTGGTTTCCCCTTTATTGCCTGCCCATTGGGCTTTGACGATGCGATAAGGGAAACGTTTTTTCAATGCCTCCGCGTTGGGGCAGGTATCGCGATGGATTTTGATGCCGCCACCGCGAGTGACAAATCCGAAGACCTTATCGCCATAGACAGGACTGCAACAATGGGCCATTTGGAAGTCGATGCCTTTGAGTTGGCGGTCTATGGTGATGATGTCGTCTTCGGCAGCAAAGGGCACAGCAGTCTGCACAAATTCGTCAGCCGAACGTATAACATTCTTGGGCGTCTCATCGCGTTCTTCATTGGCCAATTCTACATAGTGCTCCACGAGTTCGCCAGCGTCCAAGTCTTCCATAGCGATGGCTTTGTAAAACTCCGTGGCTTCTTTGTAGCCCGATTTGTGGATGAGGTGATTGATGATGGTCTCGTCCCACTCCAATTTGCGGTTTTTGATCTTACGTTCCAGCAATTCTCGGGCAAACTCGCCATCTTTTGTCTCCAGCTCCTTTACCGCTGCGCGTATCTTGGCTTTGGCTTGGGGCGAAACGACGATGCTGAGCCATTCCAACTTAGGGCGTTGGGTATTGGAGGTCTTTATCTCTACCGTCTGTCCGCTTTCCAATGGTGTACGCAGTGAAACGTTGCGTCCATTGATGACGGCGCCCACGCACTTGCTACCTACGGCGGTGTGGATGTGATAGGCAAAGTCGAGGACGGTCGCTCCTGTCGGCAAGCGGAAGAGGTCGCCACGCGGCGTGAAGATATACACATCATTTTGCTGTAACCCCGAGGACAGGCTGTCGGTCAGCAGATGTTCGTCGTTGGTTTCAAGGGCTGCGCGGATGCCTGCGAGCCAAGCATCGACACCGCCATTCGTGGCCTTGACGCCCTTATAACGCCAATGGGCGGCCAAGCCGTGCTCTGCTATGTCGTCCATTCGTTCGGTGCGTATCTGCACTTCCACCCATTTGTCTTCGGGGCCTTTCACCGTAATATGCAGGCTCTCGTAGCCGTTGGGTTTTGGCACGGTGAGCCAGTCTCTGAGCCGCTTGACATTCGACTCGTATTCGGCCGTAATAAGGGAAAAGACCTTCCAGCACTGCGCTTTCTCTTGTTTGAGTGGCACATCGAGAATGATGCGGATGGCAAAGAGGTCATAGACGCCTTCGAAGCCGCATTTCTGCTTCTTCATCTTCTGCCAGATGGAGTGTATGCTCTTGGTGCGTCCCTTGATGTGATAGGTAAGGCCTTCCTCGTCGAGCATGTGGCGGATAGGGGCAATAAACGCCTCAATGTATGCCTCGCGTGTGGCTTTGGTAGCGTTGAGAGAGGACTTGATGAGGTAGTACGCGTCGTGTTCGAGATATTTGAGCGAAAGATCTTCCAGTTCGGATTTCAACTGATACAACCCCAATTTGTGCGCCAAAGGAGCGTAGATTGATGCCGCCTCTGTGGCAAGGCGATGCTGTTCGGCTACGGCTGCCGTATCCTTCACGCTACGCATCAGCACGACGCACTGGGCGATGAGCAGCAAGATGATGCGCATATCGCCGGCTTGGCTGACGAGGAGATTGCGGAAGTTATCGGTTTTCAGCGTTTCCTCACCCCGTCCTGCCACGAGTGCATAGACCCGTTGGAATGCTGCTATGGCCTCCTGTGTAGGCTGCCAATCATGCAGGCCGATGGCTTCTTTGGCAAGGGTGCGAATCTGCGCTTCTATGGCTGCCGCGTCCAGCCCGAAGGCTTCTGCGGCAGCCATATCTATAAAGGTGTTTTGCTGTTCGGTCATAAGAGGTGAGTGACAGAGGTGATGGCGTGTTGTGGTTGGCGCGTGTCGTTTTTATTCGGGTACGACGTAGCGTTCGCCTGTCTCACGAGCGATAACTTTCTTGTACGCATCGCTATATCCCGGACGCTCTGGTGCAACGGGCAAGCCTTCGGGAGTTAGTTCAAATTCACCGTCCTTTTCGGGCTTGATGGCCTGGTCGTTGTATTTCACGATGAGGTATTCTCCGAGTTGTTTCCAGCGTGCCAGCATGTCGTCGGCGCAGTCGCAAGTGTGCTGCGTTAGTAGTTCCTTGGCCTCTGCGGGGTAACGGGCAATGAGCGCTGCGGCTTGGTCTTCGATGGTCTTTTGGTGGTCGAGGTATTTCTGTTGCAACTCGTCACGCACGGCCTTTACCGATGGGAATAGCTGAGCATAGCGTGGATAGGTCATGTTGCTCACCCAGTTGCATACCCAGAAAGCGGACTCCCAAGAGAAGGTTGTGGCGTTCTGCTTTTCGTTCATTTGATAGGGAGCGGGCACTCTCGTGGCACAGCAATAAACGGGGGTGTAGGCCACCATGTTGGCGTCGTCGTTGCCATACCAGAGCACGCCGCCAATGGCGTTGGGCAGCCACGAGCGCAGTTGGGCTACTACCGTATAGGCCGTCTGCTGGGTCGAGATGGGGCGCTCGTTGAAATACTTCTTGCCATCGGCTTCAAAGAACAGTGGAGTAGGGCGATAGGGCGCATCGTAGATGCCTGCACCTGCATCGTGGGTGATGTCGAGGGGAGTGCCTTCGTAATGGTCGCGCATAGCGTTCATCACATCAAGCACAGAGAGTTTGTGCGAAGGCTTGAAATAGAGCGGCATCACCTCTACATTTGGGTCGCCGATGTGCTTACCATCGACATAAGGCAGGTAGCGCTCCATGCCATCGACAAACTTATTGAAGAAACTCCATGCGCGGGCATCGCAGATACGCTGAGTCGAAAAGTCGGCAGGAGCGTAGGCGGCTGCAAAGTCGAAGTCTGCGTCTTTGCCGTTGAAATAGCCCTGCTGACGAGCAAATGTAATGACATCTTTGGCGTAGAGTACGTTCTGCTTGTCTTTGAGGTCGAAGCGGTGAATGCGGCTTTGGTTGGCATGTGCTGCGATGCAGTCGTCGGGAATGCGAACGGCCACCCATACGGCGTCTTTGCCTGCGTCGCCTTTACCTATCATTTCCATCACCCAAACCTCGTTGGGGTCGGCGATGGAGAAACTCTCGCCTTCGCTGGCGTAACCATATTTTGCCACCAGTTCTGTCATGACCTTGATGGCTTCGCGTGCTGTCTTGGCGCGTTGGAGGCCGAGGGTCATCAGCGTGGTGTAGTCGATGATGCCGGGATTGCGCCACAGCTCTTCACGGCCGCCGAAGGTCGTCTCGGTGATGGCCACTTGATATTCGTTGATTTGGCCAATTACGCTGTAAGTCTCGGCTGCCTCGGGGATATCGCCGAGGTATTTGCCCGAGTCACCGTCGAAGATGCGGCGCATAGCACCTGCTTCGTGGCGTCCTGCGGCCCAGTGTTGCATCTTGCCGTAGAAACCGTAACTATCGGCACTGTAAGAGATGAAGGCACTGCCGTCGGCGGAGGCTTTCTTGCCGACGAGGAAATTGGTGCAAGCCATTGCACTGGTGGTCATTGCTGCAAAGAGCGTGAGCAGCATCACTTTTAGTTTCATATTGTGAAGTGTTGATGTTGTTTTGAGATGTGGTGCAGTCTTTGTCAGCAAGCCTTGAAACTCATGTCGAGTCCCTTGACCGAGTGCGTCAGTGCGCCGAAGGAGATGAAATCGACGCCTGCTTTGGCATAGGGTAGCATGGTGTCGTAGGTGATGCCGCCGCTCGACTCCGTTTCGCAGCGTCCTGCCACGATGCGCACGGCCTTTGCTGTGTCTTCGGGTGTGAAGTTGTCAAACATAATGCGGTCGGGGCTTTCTGCCAGTGCTTGTTCTAGTTCTTGGAAGTTGCGCACTTCCACTTCTATTTTCAGTGCTTTGCCGTGGGCTTGGCAGTAGGCCTTGGCGCGGGTCACCGCGTTGTGTATGCCGCCGCAGAAGTCGATGTGGTTGTCTTTGAGCAGTATCATGTCGAAGAGGCCGATGCGGTGGTTCATGCCGCCACCAATCTTTATGGCTTCTTTTTCCAGCATGCGCATACCGGGGGTCGTCTTGCGGGTGTCGAGCACACGGGTCTTGGTACCTGCATCGATGAGTGCTTGCTGGTAGCGCGCCGTCATTGTAGCGATGCCGCTCATGCGCTGCATGATGTTGAGCATCAACCGCTCGGTCTGAAGCAGGCTTTGCACCTTGCCTGTCACGACAAACGCCACATCGCCAGGCTTGACATGAGCACCATCTTCGATGAAGACCTCCATCTGGAGCGCGGGGTCAAAGCGTTGGAATACTTCGTGAGCGATGCGTACGCCAGCCAAGATGCCTTCTTCTTTGACGAGCAATCGGCTTTTTCCCATGGCATCTGCGGGGATGCAGCAGAGGGTAGTGTGGTCGCCATCGCCGATGTCTTCAGAAAACGAGAGGTCGATGAGGCGATCGTTGAGTTCTTCTACGGAATACGTATCACTAACGTTTGGTCTGTTGAGATGTATTTTAATGCGTGCAAAGTTACATCTTTTTTTCCTCTTTGCCAAACTTTCCTTGGGCAATATGACGT
>JAGHRU010000110.1 GCA_018066225.1 Candidatus Equimonas enterica | reverse complement strand
GCCGATGTCTCCTTTATAGTCAATCCCAAGGACCGTATCGCCCTCGTGGGCAAGAATGGCGCAGGCAAGAGTACGATGCTCAAAATCATAGCGGGCATGCAGGCTCCTACAGCTGGCGAAGTGGTGTGCGACCGCGGCATCTCTGTGGGCTATCTGCCGCAGGTCATGGTCTTGGCCGACCACACTACGGTGCTGGCAGAGACCGAAAAAGCCTTCGACCATATCGCTGCGCTGCGAGAGCGTGTCGCTCAGCTCAATGCGGCGTTGTCCGAGCGCACCGACTATGAGAGTGAGGCATACCTCCAGCTCGTCGATGACTTCACCCACGAGAGCGAACGGATGCAGATGATGGGGGGAGACAATTACCGTGCCGAGATGGAGCGCACGTTGCGCGGCTTGGGCTTCCAGCAGAGCGACTTCTCACGGCCTACGGCAGAGTTTTCGGGCGGTTGGCGTATGCGCATCGAGTTGGCCAAGTTGCTCCTGCGCCACCACGATGTCCTCCTGCTGGACGAGCCTACCAATCACCTCGACATTGAGTCCATACGCTGGTTGGAGAAGTTCCTGGCCGCAAGTAGTTCGGCCGTTATCCTTGTCAGCCACGACCGGGCTTTTATCAACAGCGTCACCAATCGCACTTTGGAGATTACCTGTGGCCATGTCGTGGACTACAAGGTCAAGTATAATGAGTACGTCACGCTGCGTGCCGAGCGCCGTGAGAGCCAGATGCGTGCCTACGAAAATCAGCAGAAGGAGATGGCCGAGATGCGCGACTTCGTAGAGCGTTTTCGCTACAAGCCGACCAAGGCAGCACAAGTCCAGAGCCGTCTCAAACAACTCGAACGCATGGTGCCCATCGAAATAGATGAGGTCGATACAGCACAACTTCACCTCACCTTTCCGCCTTGCAGCCGCAGTGGTGACTTCCCCGTCATCTGTGAGGACGTCGCCAAATCCTATGGGGCGCACACGGTGTTTAGAGGTGTCAATATGACCATCCATCGTGGAGAGAAGGTGGCCTTCGTGGGCAAGAATGGCGAAGGTAAATCGACACTCGTCAAGTGCATTATGTCGGAGATTCATCACGAGGGACACCTGCAAATCGGTCATAATGTGCAAATCGGCTATTATGCGCAAAATCAAGCCCAGTTGCTCGATGAGCGTCTCACTGTCTTCGACACGATAGACCGCGAAGCCGTGGGCGACGTGCGCCTGAAGATACGCGACATACTCGGTGCCTTTATGTTTGGCGGCGAGGCCAGCGAAAAGCCTGTGCGTGTCCTCAGTGGCGGTGAGCGCAGCCGCCTCGCGATGATAGCCTTGCTCCTGCAGCCTGTCAATCTGCTCATACTGGACGAACCTACCAACCACCTCGATATGCGCACCAAGGATGTGCTCAAAGAGGCCATTCGCGCCTTTGACGGTACGGTCATCTTGGTGAGTCACGACCGCGACTTCCTCGATGGCTTGGTCACCAAGGTCTATGAGTTTGGTGGCGGACGGGTGCGTGAGCATCTCGGCGGCATCTACGACTTCTTGCGCACCAAGGGGGAGACGGATACGGGCAGCATAGACGCTGCGCTCCATACGCCCAAAGGCGTTGCCCCAGCCGCCGTGCAGGTAGCAACAGAGCCGACAGAGGGCGCAAAGTCCTATGCCGAGCAGAAAGAACTGGCCAAGCAGCAGCGCAAACTGGAACGCTCTGTCTGCGAAGCCGAAGAGGCTGTGACGGCATTGGAGGAGCGCAAAGCCGAGATAGAAGCACGCCTGATGACACCAGAGGGCGCAGCAGACCTCACGCTATGCGACGCGTTCGCCGCCGTTGAGCAACAGTTGGCCGAGGCCGAGGCGGCTTGGGAAACGGCAATGGCTGCGCTGGAAGCAGCCTCGGCGTAGTCCTCTGCCGTAAGCCTCCCTTTACCGAGCAACAAATATATTAACTACAATACAACATTTTAATCCCATCATCATGAAATTAAAAAGCATCCTTTTGGCACTTGCTCTTACGGCAAGTTCCGCCCTCTATGCTCAGGAACTTCCTTCGGGACTTAGCAGGGCCAACATGAACACCAAGGTAAAGCCTGGTAATGATTTCTTCGAGTACGCCGCAGGCGGCTGGATGAAAGCGCATCCTCTCACGCCTGAATACTCGCGCTACACGCAGTTTGAGGAACTCAGCGAACTCAATACCAAGCAGTTGCAGTCCCTCATAGAGGAGTATGCCAAGGGGCAATATCCCCAAGGCTCTTTGCAGCGGAAGATAGGTGCACTCTATCGCCTTGCCAATGACTCCGTACGTCTCAACCGTGAAGGTTACGCGCCGTTGAAGAATAACCTTGCTCTTGTGCGAGGCATCAAGGACAAGAAGCAATACGAAATGGTGGCCTACGCGCTGACCCGTGCTGGGGTGCAGACGATGTTTGGCTTCTATGCTGGTGCCGACATCAAGGACGCGCGTGTCAATCTTCTCGACATCAGTCAGAGCGGCCTCTCTATGGGCAACCGCGACCTCTACCTTGACAGCGATGCCGCTACGCTCAAGATACGCAACGCCTACAAGGACTACGTCGTAAAACTCTTCACCATGGTCGGCGTGTCTGAGCAGGAAGCCAAGGCCAAGATGGAAGACCTCATGCGCATCGAGACCCGTCTGGCCAAGGCGCAATATGATGTGGTCAAGCTCCGTGAGCCAGAGGCCAACTACCACAAGATGACCTACATGCAGTTGCTTGCCGACTTCGGTGGCATCGACTGGAATGCGGCTCTGCTCCAAAGCGCCGTACCGCCCGTAAAGCATGTGACGGTGGGGCAGCCCGAGTTCTTGCATGAGGTAGAGGCTGTGCTGGCCGAAGAGAGCCTTGAAGCCCTGAAAAACTACACCGAGTTTAAGTTGATCAACGATGCAGCCAGTGCCCTCAGCGACGACTTCCGTGCAGCCTATTTCAACTTCTACGGCACAGTCAAGAACGGTGCTCCCCAAGACCGTCCGCGTTGGAAGCGTGCCAATGCCACCGTACAGAGCGTGCTCGGCATGGCTGTCGGCAAGATGTATGTGGAGAAGTACTTCCCCGAAAGCAGCAAGAAGCAGATGGAGGAGTTGGTACACAACCTCCAGATAGCCCTCGGTCAGCGTATCGATATGCAGGACTGGATGAGTGCCGAGACCAAGAAGCGTGCACACGAGAAACTTGATGCCTTCTACGTGAAGGTGGGCTACCCCAACAAGTGGGTGGACTACACCGCGCTCAACATCGACGAAAACCTTTCGCTTTACGAGAACCTCTACAACGCGGCTATCTTTGAGAACGACCGCCACTTCTCGGAACACGTCAATAAGCCCGTGGACCGCGACGAATGGCTGATGAACCCGCAGGAAATCAACGCTTACTACAACCCAACGACCAACGAGATTTGCTTCCCCGCAGGCATTCTCCAGCCCCCGTTCTTCGACCCCAATGTCGATGACGCTTGCAACTATGGCGCAATCGGCGTTGTCATCGGTCACGAGATGACGCACGGCTTCGACGATAAGGGTTCGCAGTATGACAAGGATGGTAACCTCAACGATTGGTGGACAGCAGAGGACAAAGCCAACTTCAAGGCACGCACCGACCAGATGGCAGCCTTCTTTGACAAGCAAGTTGTACTGCCTGGCCTGCATGCCAATGGCAAATTGACCAATGGTGAGAATATCGCCGACCACGGTGGCCTCAACATCGCATTCCTCGCACTGCACAATGCCATGAAGGAGAAGCCCCTTGGCATCAAGGACGGTTTCACACCCGAGCAGCGTTTCTTCCTCAGTTACGGCCTTATCTGGGCCACCAATGTCCGCAATGAAGCCTTGCGCAGCCTTGCTATGACCGATCCTCACAGCCCTGCTCGCTTGCGTGTCAATGCCGCACTGCCCCACATTGATGCTTGGTACGAGGCCTTCGGTGTCAAGAAGGGCAACAAACTCTTCCTGCCCAAGGAGCAGCGTGTCGATGTCTGGTAATTTAGTTCGTCCCCAATAAGACGATATACAAAGCGAGCCTACGCCGAGATAAATGGCGTAGGCTCGTTTCGTTTGTAGTGCTCTGCTTGCTCTACTTCGCGCTTTGTGCCAATGAGAGTATGGCTTCGGTGAGTTCCGGGTTGGGCAGTACGGGCAAGTCGCGTTCACGGTAGCCTGTCACGGCGTAGGCGAAATTGTCGGCCAGGCACTCCTCAGGATCGATGACATAGTCGGTGTTGCGTCCCACTTTCTCCCAAAACTCGGGCACTTCTTCCAAAGGGCGTACGATGGTATTGCCCTGCTGATCGGTCATAACTTTATAGTCCGTAGTAAGAGGGATAAGACTGATGGCGAGGTATTTGAAGAACGAGCCACCCTCGTAGGGGCGATTGGCCATCAGTAGCATAGCGTGTGGGGTGTTGCGTCCCTCATAGGGCAGCATGACATAACTGTTGTGGCGTTCCACGTCGGGGTTGGTGATGCGACGTGCCCATACGTCTTCGGGAAACACGACATCCTCATCGAGCACGGTGAAACCTATGAGGTTGTACATGTGGCGGCGGAAGTCGGAATTGTTACGCGTCAAAGTGTGGAAAAGTTCGTGCGCCAGCAGCATCTCGCGCCAGTGTCCGGGTGCCATCATGGTGCGGTTGTTAAGAAATACCACGTCGCCTTGCGTATAAGCGGCTGCGCCTCCTTCTTCGAGTTGCGTCGTTTTCACCATAGTGATGGTGTCGGGCAGTGGAAGACGGAGTCCCTGACGCTCTATATCGTCAAATAGACGATGCCAACTCTTATTGACGCTGTCACATTCGGCTGGCGTAAACTCGCCGACTTGCGCTTGCTGGAATGTTTGCAGTTCTTCCAGCGTTCCGTCTATTTTGCCAAGGCGCGACTGTATGTCAAAGGGGCCTTTGGCGGCATTGTTGGATATCACCAAAGTTTTGCCCTCTGCCAGGTTGGCAAAGCGGATGATGGGGCGTGTCGTAGTGGCATTCAGCGATAAGTGTCCTGCAAGTAGCAGGCCGAGAATAACACTGTGTTTCATAGTGGATTGTTGTATTTGTGGGTGAATAATTATGTCGTGGGCGGCGGGGTGTGAAGAAAGGCTTAGAGCTTCACACGCACTTGCAGCGAAAGGTCGGGTTTGTTGTGTGAATGGATGGCGGCCATCCCCGTGCTGATAGTGTCGCGGTCGAAATAGTGCATCAAGCTGAAGCAGAGCCCAAAATCCAGCCATGTGGATAGCGTATAATTGGCTACGGCAACGGCCGAATAGCCGTGGTAGGCAAAGGCGGAGAATGTGCTGGCATGGCGCAACCGTGGCGGCGTGGCGTAGAGACGGGTGTAGTAGTCATCTGTCTTGAAATAGGCTGCAAAGAGTGCAACATTCCAGCGCTCGTTGGCTACGAATTTCAGACGTGAAGACAGCATATAGCCTATCGTGCAGGCCGTGGCCGACTGACGGTTGTAGAGCGAAAGGTCGGCTGCTGTGTGCCACTGCCAGTAGGCTTTGCCGCGTGCGGGCAACGTGCAGTCGTAGGCCAAGCGCAACGTGTGCGACAAAGCGTATTCCAGTGGAGATGAGAAGTACTCACGTAGATCAGTGGGCAGGTTCTGCTGTGCACTGCGCAGGCGGTAGCGCAGCGTCCATCGATGTCCTTCGTGCGGGGTGAAGTTCACTTGCGCACCCGCCTCATAGCGGTGCGAAAGCGTATCGGCGCGATAGACGGGTGCGCGGTGCAGTGTGGCATCGCCATAGACTTGGAACAGCCATTGCGTGCTTGGCGTCAGTTCTGCTCCGAGAAGCAGACCCTGTTCGTTTTGTGTGTGACTATTCTGCACCAGAGCATCGGCGTAGGGAGCAGCATAAGCCTTTGCCAGACTACGGGCTTGCAACGTGAGCGAGAAGGTGGAGGCCACCAGTTGCAGCGCGTGTGTCGTGGCTAAATGTCCGTCGTGGTCTATGGCCAGTTCGCCCATGCCGCGCAGGATGTATTCTGTCACCTTGTGCGTGTTGCGACCGTAGAGGACTGGCGTGCTAAACTGGTAGTCTATGCTGGTGCCTGTGCCCGTTGTGCCGTGGAAATAGGTGCGGTTGTAGAGGCGCGGTGTGGGACACACGAAGTGGTCGAAGTGCAGATAGAGCGCATTGACTCCTATCTGCAAGTGACGCCCATAGGTAAAGGCAAGACGGCCGCCGGCGACAAACTGCTTCACATTGGCGCGACGGTCTCTCTCGGTCAGCGAGCGGTGGAGTCCCGTGGTGAGCAGTGTGCGCACAGTGTCGCCCTCGCAGCGACCATCGATGGCGCGTAGAGAGGCAAATAACGTGAGGGAAAGTCGTCGGCTTCTCGCCTCATCGCGCCAAAGGTCGGCACTGCCCGCCACACCGCGCAGATATCTCGTCTCGTCGGCTGAGGTGTGAGGCGTGAGTCTGCTGCCGCTTCGCCATTGTGCGTTGTTGCTGCCGCCGTTACCGCCCGAGAGCGCGTGTGTCAGCAGGCTGCGTGAGGTCATAAAGGCGTGGCCATAGACCAAGCCTTGGCCCAAGTGCACGTCGTAATCGCCGAGCAACAATGTCCATCGCTCGCTTTTGGGTTTATAATAAAAGTAAAAGGACTGGTAGTCAAAAGGCTTTGCGCCGTAGCAACCGAAAGGTTCGCCTGCGTCTTTCTGCAAAGTCAGCCCATAGCGCACACGGCCTCGGTAGTTGTAGCGAAAGCGTGTCGTCGTTGCAATGCGGCTACCCAAATAGAGAGAAGAGGCATGGGCGTGGAGTTCTGCTTCACTCATCTTGCGCCGCTGTCCCTCGCGTGTGTAAAGTGGTATGTCGAGGCGCGTTTCCAGTTCGTATTTGCCTCGTGTGAATGCTTGTCGCAGGCGTTCGCTGCGCGTTAGACTCATTTCCTTATCGCGCTTTGCGCAATATGCAAAGAGTGAGAAGGCTCGGCGGGCATCGTAGTCCCAACGCGAAATGAATTGGAGTTCCCCGAGTGTCACCAGTTGTCCGCGTCGCTCGCGATAGGACAATAGAGAGTCTATCTGCTCGGTGGTGAGAAAAGGCAACGCCATCAGTTGCTGGCGTGTTGCGGTGTTCACATCCAGCGGTGACGCACTCATCTCTTCCAATTCCGCCAAAGTGCAGTATTCACGAGGTTCTCCCTCTTCGTTTTCAGTGGCTTGCGCAGCGTCTGTCTCCGCTGTGTAGTTGTCGGCAAACTCTTCCCATGTCATGTAAATTTCGCGCTGCGCAACTGCTGCCGTGGGCAAGACTGATAGCAGGAGGCCGCAGAGCAGAGCGCGAAGAAGGGACGGCAAGGCTTTCATGACGGTAACTTATGCCACTTGGGTGTGCGCTTCCTTCTGGCACATCATGTCGCGGGTGCTACGTTTTGGCTTCTCCTTGACCGTGATGTCGCGTGCGGGTAGTTTGCACTTGGCTTTCACCGTGTGTTGCTCACGCTTATAGCCCCAAAGCTCTGCTAGAGGGTCGGAAGGCGTTTCGTAGATGGTAAACTGCGCTTCGAAAGACATCTCGGTACATTTCATCGTTCCTGCTTCATCGCGTCCGATGATGCCTTGTTCCCACACCAAGGTGTAGTACATCTTGCCATTTTCCCTTGTGCGTCCTGTGGCGTATTCCCGATGAAAGGGGATGCGTCGCAGGCGTCCGCCTTTGCAGTCGAAGGCTTTGGAGGTGCATCGTACCTCGCTGAAAGGTGCCGAAGCGTAGAGCACCACTTGTACAATAGTGCTGTCGCCTGCGGTCAGTGCGGGTTGTTGCACGAGTGTCTTGGCGAAAAACTCTACCTCCTCTTGCCTTTTGGCATTCAGCGGAAGGGCGAGCATTAGAGCCGCGATGATTATGAGCAGTAGTCGCATTCCTGTGAGGCGTTGTGTCAGTTGGTTATAGGCTTTCGCACTCTTCGAGCCACAACTGCCCTACGGCATCGGAAGGCATGCGCCAGTCACCGCGTGGAGAGAGCGAACATTCGCCCACCTTCGGTCCATCGGGCAGGCAACTGCGCTTGTATTGTTGGGCAAAGAAACGGCGATAGAAGGTGCGTAGCCACTTCTTGATGGTGGCTTCGTCGTAATGATGTGCACTGTGTGGGTCGCCAAAGGCTTGACATGCCAAGTAATAGACCGTGGCAGGACGCCGTCCGTGGCGCAAGGTGTGGTAGAGGAAGAAGTCGTGTAGTTCGTAGGGACCCACCAAGTCCTCTGTCTTTTGGGCTATTTGGCCGCCAGTATCTGCTGGGATGAGTTCGGGGGATATAGGCGTGGCGACGATGTCTTCCAGCGTAGCGCGGCTGTAAGGGTCCTCCATATTGGCTGCCACCCACGACACAAGGTGACGCAGTAGCGTCTTGGGGATGGAAACATTGACGGCATACATCGACATGTGGTCGCCGTTGTAGGTCGCCCAACCTAGGGCCAGTTCGCTCAAATCCCCAGTGCCTATTACGAAACCGCCGACTTGGTTGGCAGCATCCATAAGTATCTGCGTGCGTTCTCGCGCTTGGGCGTTCTCATATACCACATCCTGTGTCTTGCCGTCGTGCCCCAAGTCGCGGAAATGTACGCTGACAGCGTCTGCGATGTTGATTTCGCGTATGGTGACGCCCAGTGCCTTCATTAAGTTGATGGCGTTGGTGTAGGTGCGGTCTGTCGTCCCAAAGCCTGGCATGGTAATGCCAACGATGCCTTTGCGGCTAAGGTGGAGACGGTCGAAGGCGTGGATGCACACAAGGAGAGCCAAGGTGGAGTCCAGACCGCCCGAAATGCCGATAACGACGCTCTCGGCGTGCGTGTGGACCAGACGGGTAATCAAGCCTTCGCTCTGCATACATATAATCTCTTCGCAACGCGCGGCCAAAACGCTGTCTTCGGGGACAAAGGGGAGCGGACGGACGGGGCGTGTCAGGGTAAATCCCTCTCCATCGGTGGTGGAGCGTGTGACGGCTATCACTTGGTGCACTCCGCGCTCTTCTTGCTGCGCACAGCATGCAAACGAAGTCTTGACAAGGCGTTCGTGGCGTAGGCTCTCAATGTCTATCTCACTGACGATAAGTTGGTCTTCGAGGCTATAACGCTTGGCTTCGGCCTGCATTTGGCCGTTTTCGCAGATAAAGGCCTTGCCGCCGTAGATGAGGTCTTGCGTGCTCTCGCCATAGCCACAGGAGGCATAGACATAGCCCGCGATGCAACGCGAACTCTGGCTCTGGATTAAGCGGACGAGTTGGTCGTTCTTGCCGATGACGTCGTTGGAGGCTGAGAGGTTGAAGATGATGTCTGCGCCAGAGAGTGCGTGGTGGCAACTTGGCGGTATGGGCGTCCATAGGTCTTCGCAAATCTCGATGGCAAATTGGGCACCCGAGAGTGAGAAGATGAGGTTTGCGCTTATCGGCACTTGCTGCCCGCAGATATGTACTGCGGCCGTCGTGGGCAGGAGTGTGGCAGACGAAAACCAGCGTTGCTCGTAAAACTCGCGGTAGCCCGGCAGGTAAGTCTTGGCGACGATGCCGTGCAGATGACCGCCTTGTATAACAGCAGCGCAGTTGAGGAGCATCCCGTTCCATACGATGGGGAGACCAACGATGGTGGTCAGGCGCAGGCTATGCGAGGTCGTCATGATGTGCAGCAGCGCGTGTTCGGTCTCTTCGAGGAGCGTCTGCTGCTGGAAAAGGTCTTGGCAAGAGTAGCCTGTGATGGAAAGTTCGGGGAAGGTGAGCACTTCCACATGGCGCTCTTCGGCGAGTGTCATGATGCGTTCTATTTCTTGTGTATTGTAGGTGACGTCGGCCACACGAACGTGCGGTATGGCTGCCGCTACTTTGATAAATC
>JAGHRU010000173.1 GCA_018066225.1 Candidatus Equimonas enterica | reverse complement strand
TGCTGCGAGTTTTGCCGACAGTCATGCCATCCCCTTGGACGCTGTGGCTATCAGCATGGGGCCCGGCTCCTACACGGGGCTTCGCATCGGAGCCTCTACGGCCAAAGGACTGTGCTATGGACAGCATCTGCCACTCATCGGCGTGCCTACCCTTAAACTGCTCTGCGTAGAGCCTTTACTTCACATGGAGTTACCCGAGGACGCTCTGCTCTGCCCTATGATAGACGCCCGACGCATGGAAGTCTATGCAGCCATCTACGACAGAGCACTACGCGAAGTGCGTACGTCGCAAGCAGATATCGTGGACGGCGACACTTACCGCGCCTACCTCGATGCACACCCGGTATATTTCATCGGTACTGCAGCCGAGAAATGCAAAGCGGTCATTACGCACCCCAATGCCCATTTCCTCAGCGACATCATCCCACAAGCCAAATACATGTATCCTCTGGCAGGGCAGGCGCGTGTCAAGGGCGAATATATGGACATAGCCTACTATGAGCCCTATTATCTTAAAGACTTCGTAGCCGGCACGCCAAAGTCGCCACTGCAAGCCCTCTCCCATCGTCTAAAACAATAAGCCCATACATATACCACTATGGATTACAACTCCACACGCCCTTTACTGAGAATGCGAGAATATGGCAGGCTGGTGCAACAGATGGTCAGCAACGCTTTGACCATAGAAGACCGAAGCGAACGCTACGCCTACTGCTTGCGCATCATACAACTCATGACTGTCTTCAACCCGCAAATCAAGCGTTACAACGACTACCAATCAAGGCTGTGGCACCATCTGGCCCATATCTCCAACTATCAATTGGACATAGACTATCCCTGCGAGATACAAGCCGACCACCTGCACTTTGCGCACAAGCCTGTCCCCTACCCCCAAAGCACCATCCAGCGTCGCCACTATGGCCATCTTACGGAGGTACTTATGCAGCAACTACACGATATGGAAGACGCTGATGCCCGCAAGCAAATGATTATGGCTATGGTGCATCGCATGAAACGCTGTTTGGTAGATTTCCACTCCGATATGGGAGAACTGCAACGCATCGCCGACGACATCGCCTACTACACCCACGGTAAAGTGACGGCCGAAGAGGTAATGGACGTCTATCATCAATACACCAACGACTAAGGAGCATCTCCGACTATACACTATGCCATCATTTATCATCGAAGGCGGTCACCGCCTAAAAGGAGAAATCACACCGCAAGGCGCCAAAAACGAAGCCTTGGAAGTCATTGCAGCCACACTGCTGACCGACGAAGAGGTACGCATCAGCAACATCCCCGACATCTTGGATGTCAACAACTTGGTGCAACTCCTCGAAGACATCGGCGTCAGCGTCACACGCCACACTCCGAGCGACATTAGTTTTCGAGCCGCCAACATCAACTTGGACTACCTCCGCAGTAGCGACTATCTCGAACGCTGCTCCCGTCTGCGAGGCTCGGTGTTGCTTATTGGCCCATTATTGGCGCGTTTTGGCACGGCGCAGATGGCACAACCCGGTGGTGACAAGATAGGTCGCCGCAGACTCGACACCCATCTCACGGGTTTCCAGAAGTTGGGCGCAAAGTTTATGTACGACGAAGAGGCTGGCACCTTCAACATTGATGCCAAGCAACTCCACGGCGAATATATGCTGCTTGACGAAGCCTCCGTCACAGG
>JAGHRU010000072.1 GCA_018066225.1 Candidatus Equimonas enterica | reverse complement strand
GTTCGCGCCTATCTTCTTGCCGTCCCAGAGGTAGAAGCCTACGCCATGCTGGCCGAGGGACAGGGCATAGTCGTTTGCGCCGAGGGTCATGGCTTCGTCAGTGCCTGTGAGCACGCTGCTTTGGCTGGCTGCGTCCTTGCAGCACGATGGCATCAGGGTGATGCTGTTCGTGCTGGCGCGCAGTATCACCGCCTCGCCCTTGTGGATGAGTCCTTGCACATCCGTCATGATGAGGGCATCCACATCGGGATCGGCCGTCTCTTCCACTTTGCCGGCGTATGCCTTTGCCGTCTCGGGCACTCTGTACGCGCCCTCGCTGGTGTAGAACGTCGTGTAGTAGTCGCTCGTGTTGTCGGGGTCTTGGTTGGCTTTGAGCTTGAAGGTGTGGGCGAAGTCTATGCCGATGTACGCCTTGTCGCTAAGGGTGTATGCGTGGTCGCTGCCGTTGGTGTACAGATGGAGGTCGTCGCCGTCGAATGTCACCGTCGCTTCGCTGCCAAACAGATAGCTCTCGTCCAGCGTCGTACTGCTTACGAGCAGAGCGTCGGCTTCATAGCGCGCCTTCACCGTCTTACCCGTCATACCTTCCGTGCCGTCGGGATTGCCGTAGTCGTTGCCACAGGCTGCGCAGTGCCAGTGATGGAGGACGCCTTCCTCTACGACGGACGCATTCTTGCCGGCTACTTCCTGCAACTTGCCGCCGTGGTTCGTGGGGTCGATTTCGGTAGCCACATCGGCTATTGGCGTCTTGCCCGCTTCGTCCTTATAACGCTGGTTGCAGGCCGCGCATTGCCAGTACTGTACGTTGCCCGTGCTCACGCAGGTGGCAGCCACGGCCTCGTGTTTCGTCAGTGCAGCCGCATGCTTCGTGGGGTCGATAGAGAGCGTCAGATCGGTCATTTTCGTCGTTCCTTCCGCGTCGCTGAAGTCCTGTCCGCAATCGGCGCAGTGCCAATGATGTGCAATGCCCGTAGCGCAGCATGTAGGCTCCACACGCTGACATTCCTGCAAGCCGTTGATGTGGTTTGTGGGGTCTGTCTCCGTGGCAAGCGATGCCATAGTTGCCTCGTTGGTGCAAGCGGCGTCGCTGTATATCTTGCCGCAGACGCACACCCAATATGCTGCCGTGCCTTTGCTCGTGCAAGTACCACCCACAGCCTCATGGGGCGTCGCGCCATAGCATACATGGTAGTAGGTCACGGTGACGGCTGTGACCTTGGTGAAACTGTATTCGTTGCTGAATGTGATGACATCATAATATTCAGTGTCATCAATGGGTCTCGTCCATGATTTCGCATTATATTTCTGGAGTTTGTCCCACATTTCCACATTATCGCCTGTCTGAGTGAACTCCACTTTCGTGATATAATAGCTTTGCTTCGCTTTCAGTTTGAGCGTGTTGCCATTTCTTATTTCCCAGTAAAGCGTACCTTCTGCGCCGTCAGAGCCCTGTTGAGCATCCACCGTGAAAGGAGAGTCGTTAGTGCCGCCACAGGTGATGGTGACGGTCTCCTCCGTGTAGCTCCACGCACATACTGCCGTGCAGAGCATCAGTAATGATAATAAAATCCTTTTCATATTGTGTTGTTGTTATTTATTGTTTATCTTGATGTACTCCACCTTTTTCGGCGCGTAGAGGATGATTTCGTTGTCGTCCTTGTCGGTCACCTTCACGGCCGGGCCAGCCTGCTTCTCGACCATTGTGCCGAGGAGGGAATGGACTATGGCCAACGCGCTATTCAGCGTTTCGGTAGCCTCGTCCTGTGCGCGGCTCACCTCATCTGCGGTGGTGGCGGCGTTGATGGCGTTGA
>JAGHRU010000001.1 GCA_018066225.1 Candidatus Equimonas enterica | reverse complement strand
GCGTTGCGCAGCATAATCTCCGGCAATGTTTCGCTGAGAGATTAAGCGCAAGTCAGCGGTGGAGGGCGGAACGTCCGACCCGCTGGGGCGCGTTGCGCAGCATAATCTCCGGCAATGTTTCGCTGAGAGATTAAGCGCAAGTCAGCGGTGGAGGGCGGAACGTCCGACCCGCTGGGGCGCGTTGCGCAGCATAATCTCTCGGCAAAGTTACTAAAAATCTGCGAGTCCAGGCTTCTTTCCCTTGAAATTCGTCATCATTTGACACTTTTTTGCTCATCGTACGCGGCATTAACACATTTTTTCGTACTTTTGCCGTGTCATTGGTGCGCCGTTGGTTTTGTCCGCGTCGTATGTCGTCAATGTTTCATCCCACTCTTTGTCCTATGAAATTTGCGCGTCTTCGTTTTTTCTTATTTCGGGCTTTCAAAGCTTATTTCCACACTTGCAATCCCAAGAACTATGCTCATAGTGGTCGCCATGTCGAGCTTCACGGGCCGTTATATCTCGACCCCAAGAAGGTCTGGCTGGACGACTATGTGCGTTTGCAGCCCGAGGTGCAGATTATAGCCCACAACGGCACGGTACGCATAGGGCGTTATACGGCCGTCAGTCTCGGCACGCTCATCGTGCCGGGCAGCCATACTCCGACGGTAGGTCTGCCGCAGTTTCTTTCCACCACGCACATCAACGACAAAGATGGTGAAATCATCATTGGAGAAGACTGCTGGATAGGTGCGCAGTCCACCATACTCTCCCACGCCCGCATTGGCAGGGGATGTGTCGTGGCTGCGGGAGCTATTGTCACCAAGGAGGTGCCGCCCTACGCCGTCGTAGCGGGCAATCCTGCCAGGATTATAGCTTCGCGTTTCACCATCGACCAAATCATGGCGCATGAGCAGGCGTTGTATCCCGAAGAGGAGCGTATGAGTCGTGAGGCACTGACGGCACTCTTTGAGAAGTATTACGACGGTCGCAAGTCCATCGGCACGGACGTGATAAGCGCGGAAGACCGAGAGCGTTTAACTGATGCGACGCGACATTGGGGCATGCGTCCTTAACCTTTACAGACTATCCGGGCAGATCGTACGCGCAATCTGCCCGGATAGTTTTTACGGACTGGGCAGATAGTTTTCACGATCTGCCCAGTCCGTTTTTAGCACATGGCAACCAAAGCCTTTTCACCTTGGAAATCAACAACTTCCAACTTACAAATTATAGTAATTCACAAGGCCTCGTTACCTCACTTTGCCCAGACGACATAATCTTCTTTTCGGGGTGCTCTCGTTGCTGGCATTTCCCCTGCGGGGTAACCCACGATGCAGTGGCCTATGCCTTCGTAGTCACCCTCAATGCCGAGTTGCCGCAAGATGTCGCGACCTTCTTCGCTGTCAAACTCTTCTTTGGCACGATGTATCCAGCACGCGCCCAAGCCAAGGGCATGCGCCGCATTGAGCAGGTTGCCCATCACGAGGCTACCGTCGTAGATATGGGTGGGGTTGTTGCGCTCCGCCAATACGACAAGCACCACAGGCGCGCCATAGAAAGGGTCGGCATCCGTACCCAATATGCGGGCATTCATACGCGAGAGTCTGTCGCGCAACGCCTTGTTGGTCACTGCGATGATAAGGGGCGACTGCAAGCCTCTGCCCGTAGGGGCATACATACCTGCTTCAAGGATTTGCTGCAATTGTGCTTCATCGGGCATCTGTGTCGTATATTTCTTGACACTGCGCCGTGTCGTCAGCGATTGTATGACGTTATTCATGATGTTTTTTGAGGGTTTAGTAAGCAATTTTGTCTTCCTTGTTCTTCCATTTCTCAAAAGCCGCAAGAGCCTCTTCGCGCCCTACGTTGATATGGGGAAGTGCGCGTTCGGATTGCGGGAGAGCGATTTCTTTGTAGATAAAGGCATCGCTGAAATCTATCTTATCGGCGTCTTGCTGCGTGCAGCCATAGTAGAGATGGCTGATGCGCGCCCAGTATATCGCCCCCAGACACATGGGACAAGGCTCACAAGAGGCATAGATAGCGCACCCTTCGAGGCTAAATGTACCCAACGCCTGGCACGCAGCACGAATGGCTTGTACCTCGGCATGTGCCGTTGGGTCGTGATCGGGTGTAACGCGATTGACACCAGTAGCGATGACTTTACCGTCTTTGACGATGACAGCACCGAAGGGGCCGCCACCATGATCGATGTTTTCCATGGCGAGCTGCGTCGCCATACGGATATATTCTTGGGGAGTTTTCATAACGGAAATGGTATTTGTCGTTGTGAGTAATAGAGCATGCAAATTTAGTGATTTCTTGGGAATAAATGGGGTAAAACACGTATTACTGCACTTTTTTTCGTAATTTTGCACCCACAATTATTACCAATCACAGTTATTATCATGAAATTCAACGACAATTTTGAACTGCAAGACGTCTGCGGTTCCAAGGTGCTTCTTGCTACGGGCGTGGAGCACATCAACTTCAATAGCATGATCAATCTCAACGAGAGTGCCGCCTACATCTACACGACCTTCAAGGGGCGTGAGTTTACGCTCGAAGAGGCCGTGAAGGCACTCGGCGAAGAATACGGCGAAGGTATGGACGAGGCGGTGGCAAAGCAGGACTTACAGCAACTTTTTGCCGACCTCAAAGCGCATGGCATCGTAGCCGATTAGCGCATAGATGATTAGCATCCTTTTCGTTTGCCACGGCAATATCTGCCGCAGCCCGATGGCAGAGTACATCATGCGCGATATGGTGGAGAAGGCAGGACTCTCGCGCGAAATTCGCGTCGCTTCCGCAGCCACTTCCACAGAAGAGATAGGCCATGGCGTCTATCCGCCTGCCAAGCGCATGCTCTCTGCGCATGGCATAGACTGCACGGGCAAGACAGCACGACAGATTACACCACAAGACTTCACACAGTATGACTATGTGGTGTGTATGGAGCATTACAACCTTCGCCATCTGCGCACCGTAGTCGGCGTTGCGTTGGCAGAGAAGGCGTGCTGTCTCCTCGACTTCACGGCACATCCCCGCGACATTGCCGACCCTTGGTACACGGGTGACTTCGAAGCCACTTGGCGTGATTGCGTAGAGGGCTGCGAAGCCTTGCTGCACTACTTGCAGCAGACAAGTGCTTAACGCGCCCATTGAAACGAAAAAAAGTGCCCTCGGTGTTTGACCATATTGGTCGCACCGAGGGCACTTGCTGTCTATATGTGCTTTACGCACTTATCTTACTCTTCGTCCTTTTCGCTAAATTCAGCAATCAACTTACTCTGAATGTCGCCCGGCACGAGCTCGTAGCTGGCGAACTTCATGATGAAGCTGGCGCGACCGCCTGTAAGGCTGGAGAGAGATGTGGAGTAGGTGGACATCTCCTTGAGGGGCACTTTGGCTTGAAGTTTCTCGTAGCCGTTCTCGCTGGACATACCGATAATCATACCGCGACGGCCCTGCAAGTCAGACATCACATCGCCCATCTTGTCAGCGGGGACGAAAACTTCTACATCGTAAATGGGCTCCAATACCTTTGGACCGGCCTCACGGAAAGCCTGACTAAACGCATTGCGTCCTGCCAACATGAAGGAGAGTTCGTTGCTATCTACGGGGTGCATCTTACCGTCATAGACGATGACACGCACATCACGCGCATAACTACCCGTCAGCGGGCCTTGCTCCATACGCGACATCACGCCCTTCAAGATAGCGGGCATAAAGCGTGCATCGATAGATCCGCCCACGGTGCTATTGATAAACACCAGTTTGCCGCCCCATTCGAGGTCAATGACTTCTTCCGACTTGGCCGTCACCTTAAACTCTTGTCCGCCAAACTTATAGACGCTGGGCAATTCCATACCGTCGAAGTAGGGCTCAACGATGAGGTGTACCTCACCAAATTGGCCAGCACCACCCGACTGTTTCTTGTGACGATAGTCGGCACGCGCTGCCTTTGTGATGGTTTCGCGGTAAGGTATGCGCTGTTCGTAAAATTCGATTTGTATCTTGTCGATATTTTCCAGACGCCACTTCAATGTGCGCAGGTGGAATTCGCCTTGACCATGCACGAGGATTTGGCGCAACTCTTTAGACTGCTCAACTTCCCACGTCGGGTCTTCTTGACGCATACGGTTGAGTGCTGCCATCATCTTTTCCGTATCCGACTCATTGACGGCACGGATGGCGCGAGTATATTTCGCGTTGGGATACTTTATCCAGTTGAACTTGTTATCGCAGTCCTTACCATTGAGCGTATTGCCCGTACGCACATCTTTCAACTTGACAGAGCAACCGATGTCGCCAGCCTGCAACTCTTCTACTTTATCGCGCTGTGCACCTGCACAAACGAAGAGTTGCTGCATACGTTCCTTGCTGCCGCGATCTGCATTGGTGAGGTCGTCACCTTCGTGCAGCGTACCGCTCATCACTTTGAAGTATTGTACCTCACCGATGTGAGGCTCTATGCCTGTCTTGAAGAAATAGACGGAAAGCGGGCCGTTGGGATCGGGCTGCACCTCTACGCCACGAGTGTTGTGGACTGCAGGCATCTCGTCCACGAAAGGAACGACATTGCCCAAGAATTCCATCAGACGGCCAACACCCATGTCACGCGATGCACAAACACAGAAGACGGGGAAGATGCTACGCGTCACCATACCCTTGCGGATACCTTCACGCATTTCATCTTCGGTGAGGTGCTCGGTCTCAAAGAATTTCTCCATCAAGCCCTCGTCGTTTTCGGCAGCAGCCTCGACGAGTGCACGATGCAGTTCGTCAGCTTTGTCAAATTCCTCTGCGGGGATGTCCTCAATGATAGGTTCGCCACCATCAGGTCCCCAAGAGAGTTTCTTCATCAGGATGATGTCGATGAGTGCGTTGAAGCCTTCGCCAGTAGCGATAGGGTACTGCACGGGCACGACCTTCGGGCCATAGATGGTCTGCAACTGGTCCAAGATGGCATCATAGTCACAGTTGGGAGAGTCCAATTGGTTGACAAGGAAGACGACAGGCTTATTGAGTTTCTCGGTGTAACGGAAATGGTTTTGCGTGCCGACCTCGGGACCGAAGTTGCCATTGATGAGGAGCACGGCAGTATCTGTAACGTTGAGAGCCGTGAGCGCAGCACCTACAAAGTCATCACTGCCGGGGCAGTCGATGAAGTTCAGCTTCTTACCTTTCCATTCCGTATGGAATACCGTAGAGAATACGGAGTAGCCATAATCTTGCTCTACGGGGAAATAGTCACTGACAGTATTCTTTTGCGTGATACGTCCGCGGCGTTTGATGACGCCAGAGTGGAAGAGGAGGCTCTCGGTGAGGGTTGTCTTGCCGGAGCCGTCGTTACCAAGAAGTGCGATGTTCTTGATGTCGTGAGAGTTATATACCTTCATAGTGTAAATGGATTGAGTTGTTGCAAATAGGCGTTTGGCGTTGCGCTAAATAGCACTTGCCCAGCAATTCGGCTGCAAGTTACGCATTATTTGCGAACCAGCCAAATATTTCGTGCTTTTTTCGCACAAAAGAGACGAAATAATCACCAATAAAACTTATTGTCAATCGTAGAGCATGCTTTCGCGAACTTGCCTAACAATATCGTCCGAGACAAAATGTCGTGCTATTTCAAAGGCAAAATCCGTCACCGTAGCAGGGCCTTGGGAAGTAATAATATGCCCATCTTTTACGACAGTGGCCTCAACCTTGATGGCATTTCTTAAATGGTTCTCAAAACCCGGATAGCAAGTCGCCTTGCGTCCAGCCAATAGGCCGCAATGTCCCAACACCATAGGAGCAGCGCAGATGGCAGCGATGAGTTTTTCTTCCTTGTCTTGTTGTGTCAGCATCTTGCGCAGACCTTCGTGGTGAAGTAGGTTGTCTGCGCCGGGCATGCCACCAGGTAGAATAATGGCTTCGCAATCTTTCGTCATATCCCGTTGAAAGATGTCGTCAGCCATGATGGAAACCTTATGAGCACCAACAACCTTCTTGGTGTTTGCAACGCTGACAAACGCCACTTGGAGTCCACATCGGCGCAGTATGTCATAGGTAGAAACGGCTTCAATTTCTTCAAAGCCATTAGCAAGCATTATATCTATCATAAAGCGTAAAAAGGGGTAGGGCGTTTTGCCGTCCCTACGATTTCAATTGTTGCAAATAGCGGTGTATGGTCTCTTCAAGCCCTAAATAGAGTGCTTCGCAGATAAGGGCATGACCGATGCTCACCTCGTCTATCCAAGGGATTTGCTGATGCAGGTAAGCCAGATTTTGGAGCGACAAGTCGTGTCCTGCGTTTAGGCCGAGACCGACTTCGCGACAACGCTCTGCGGCTTTGACGAAAGGCGCAATGGCAGCTTCGCGGTTGGTGGCGTAATTGGCAGCATAAGGCTCGGTGTAGAGCTCCACTCTGTCGCAACCACAAGCCTTGGCAGCCTCCACTTGACGCACATCGGCACCAATGAAGATGCTGGTACGTATATTATTATTACGCATGCGCGTGCATATAGTCGTAAGGAAATCCTTGTGGGCGATGGCATCCCAGCCGTGGTTGGAGGTGAGTTGGTCGGGCGCGTCGGGGACAAAAGTGACTTGTGCGGGGTGTGCTTTCTCCACCAGCGAGAGGAAATCTGCCGAAGGATAGCCCTCTATATTGAACTCTGTTGTCACAATTTGGCACAACGCATCGACATCGGAGCGACGGATGTGACGCTCATCAGGACGAGGGTGCACCGTGATGCCTTGTGCGCCGAAGCGTTCACAGTCTTGCGCTACCTTAATAACATCGGGATTGTTACCACCTCTGGCATTACGCAGTGTGGCTATTTTGTTGATATTTACGCTGAGTCTGGTCATTATTCTTAGGTTAATATTTTGCTGTTTAGATTAAAAGCCGTAAATTTGCTGCAAAATTAGCAAATAAATGGCATACGCTGTTGAAATTTTCTAAAAAATAACACAACAAATCGCATCCTATGCTGCACAAGGTGGAGAAAATAGCGTTGTTTGGCAACTGCTACCAAGCGAAAAAGAGCCGCTATGTGGAGCAAGTGTTGAGGACACTGCTCACGTTGGGCGTGGAGTTTACACTTGAACACGATTTTGCGGCCTTTCTCAAAACGATAATTGTGGACGAACGCTTGCGCAAGAGTCTGGACAATACGTTTGTCGTGCCCAATGTAGATGCCGACATAGCCCTTTCGATTGGCGGCGATGGCACGTTCTTGAACACCGCCTCATTGGTCGGGCATAACAACATCCCCATATTGGGCATCAACACAGGCCATTTAGGCTTTCTGGCTGACGTCAATCCAGACAAAATCTCTGCGTCGTTGCAAGAACTGGTCAATCGCAACATTGTCATCGAAGAGCGCAGCGTGCTCAAAGCCGAGTGCGACGGCGTAGATCTAGACATCTATCCTTGTGCGCTCAATGAGGTGGCGATATTGAAGCATGCGCAGGCCAGCCTCATTCATGTCAAGACAAGTGTGAACGGCGAGTTCTTGGGAAAATACACCGCTGATGGTGTCATCATTTCTACGCCAACGGGAAGCACAGGTTATTCCTTGGCTTGTGGTGGTCCGGTGCTGGTGCCCGAGAGTCGTTGCCTTGCCGTGACGGCCGTTGCACCTCATAGTATCGCTCTGCGCCCCATCATCGTGCGCGACGACGTGACTATCGAGTTGGAAATCTATTCCCGTACAGGCGATTACCTCTTGGCCGTAGATGGACGCAACGCTCGCCTGCCTATTACGCAGAAGGTAAGGATACATCGTGCCGACTACACCGTGAAAGTCGTGAAAGTGTCGCACCAGCACTTCTTCTCCACCTTGCAGGAGAAGATGAAATGGGGCTTACAATAATAGATAAGGTCAGCCTTTCCCGTTATGAAGCATCAACTCTCCTCCATCCCCAACATTGCCCGATGGCTGTGGCACAAAATGCATGGTCTGCACATACAGGCCACGCTCAACACCATCACGGGCTTGCTCTTGGTGGGACTGGACTTGCTCTTCGTGTGGCTCACGAAACTTACCGTAGATATCGCAACGGGACATAGCGACGGCACGATTAGCCTAACGCTGGCTGTGGTATTGCTCGTCGCTGTGATGATAAGCCAGATAGCCCTCGGCATCTCCAATCGTTGGATACGCGCCATCCTCGGTGTGCGTGCACAAAATGTGATGCAGGAGCGATTTTTCGCGCGGCTACTTTCTGCGGAGTGGCGAGGTCTCAAACGCTACCATTCGGGCGATTTGCTCAATCGTATGATGCGCGATGTCAGCGACATCGTGACATTTCTCACCGAAAGCCTACCGTCGTTGATATGCACCATCGTGCAGTTTGTCGGGGCTTTCGTCTTTCTATTTTGGATGAACCGTAAGTTGGCACTTGTCGTGGTGGTGGTGTTGCCCATCTTCGCCGTGTTGAGCCGTCTCTACATCCGTCAGATGCGCGACATCTCCCATGAAGTGCGCGACCTCGACGGCAAGGTGCAGAGTATGATGCAGGAGACCGTGCAGCACGCCTTGGTGGTGAAAACATTGGGGCGCGTAGGCTACATGGTCAGCGGACTGACCAATCTGCACGAGAACTTGCGCGCCAAAGTGCGCCGTCGCACGATTTATTCTTCGGTATCTTCTGGCTTAATGAACATCGGCTTTGGAGCGGGGTATATGATAACGTTCGTGTGGGGCATCGTGAGTCTGCGCGACGGTGTCATCACCTACGGCGCACTCATCGCGTTCATCCAACTCATCGGGCAGATACAGTCGCCAGTGAGGCAACTGACCCGCTTCATTCCTGTATTTATCGGCGCATTTACGGCCACCGAACGCCTGATGGAAATGGAAGAAATTCCCGTGGAAGACACCATAGAAGAGGACGAAAGTCCAGTAGATATGAACAGTCACTATGGACTATCTATCAAAGGATTAACGTTCAGATACGACGACAATTCACGCGATATCTATCACGACTTTCACCATGAGTTCACCCCGGGTAGCGTGACTGCCATCTTGGGCGAAACCGGCTCGGGGAAGACAACCCTCATCCGCTTGATATTACGGCTCATACATCCCGTTAGTGGACACATATCCCTGACCGATGGAACGCAAGAAATACCCGTGACGGCAACCTCACGCTGCGCTTTTGGCTATGTACCACAGGGCAACACCCTGCTCTCGGGTACGATACGCGACAACCTGCGGCTCGGCAAGCCCGATGCGACGGAGGCAGAACTGCGCGAAGTGCTCCATGTGGCTGCTGCCGACTTCGTCTATGACTTGCCTTCGGGACTCGACACCCCATGTACTGAGATGGGCGGTGGTCTTTCGGAAGGGCAGGCACAGCGACTGACCATAGCGCGCGCCTTGTTGCGCACATGCCCCATACTCATCTTCGACGAAAGCACAGCCGCCCTCGACCCGGATACGGAGCAAACCGTCGTGCAGCGCATTGTGCAATATGCCAAAGGTCGCACGGTCATCTTCGTGACACACCGACCTGCTGTCATCCCGTTCTGTACGGAGGTAATGCGACTGTAAAGGACGCTTTTCTTCTTTGGGCAGAGCGTCAAAACGGCTTGGGCAGATAGTTCTACCTCTCTGGGCAGATAGTTTTTCCTGTCTGGGCAGATAGTTTTTGCGGGTATTGACTTGCCGCATTTTTATCCCTAAACGACCTTGATTATGGCTCATCGCATTCTGGAAATAGATTGGCTGAAAAGTGTGTGCATCGTCTTGATGGTGACTTTTCATTTGGTCTATATCGAGACGACCTATCCGTATGCCAAGGAGGCGGTCTATGTGTTTCACATGCCTGTCTTTCTACTCATATCGGGCTATTTCGCACGGCGCACGCCCAGCGCGACGCACTTACGGCGTATGCTGTGGCGCATCGGCTTGCCTTATCTCCTCATGGAGAGTGCCTATATCGTCGGGGCTGCCTTTTTGCCCATTCGTGAACACATTGCCACTTTGACGCCTGCGGTGTTTTTCTACCATTTGTTTTTGCACCCCTTAGGTCCGTATTGGTTTCTCCACACCTTGCTGCTTTGTCTCCTTGCGGGCGACCTCTGTGCACGCATCGCAGGCGAGCGTCATCCGCTGTTGCGACTTGCTCTCTTCGGCGTGTGCTTATTGGTGTGTTACGCGTTTAGTTTTGGCGCAGCCCCACTCGCGCTGTGGTATCTCATAGGGATGGCACTCGCGCTTTATGCCCCCGACTTTATGCGCTTCTTTCGCCCGCGTTGGTGGATGGCGATTGCAGCGGTGGTGCTGATGCCTTTGGCCATACACTACAAGTCGTGGTGGGTGTTTGGCGCAGCCACTATCTATGCCGTCATCAGCAGTCTGCTGGCCTTCTATCCCGTGCTGCCTGTGCGGGCAAGAGCGATGATGACAAACATCGGACAGCATACGCTACCGATATTGCTGTTCTCTCCGCTGTTTACTTTCGCTGTGAAGGTATTAGGGACGCCGCTCATCGCCATTGACAGTACTGGATTACTGTTTCTGGTCGTGGCTCTACCTGTTTGCATCGGCGGCAGTATGGCTATCGGGAAAATGTTACGGGTAAAATAAAAAGGGTTGGTACACGTTTGAAGTACCAACCCTTTTGATGTTTTTGTGCACTTACTTATCGTCCAGCGAGAGGTTGCCCCCAAGCGAAAGGATTTCGTCGCGCAGTTGTGCGGCCGACACGAAGTCGAGACGCTCGGCCGCCCGATGCATCGCGACGCGCAGTTTCTCCAAGTGCTGCACACGCTGCTTGGGCGTCATCGCTAATGTCTGCTGGCTCTCTGCCACCAGTTGCTGCGTTTCAGCATCGGGCTGGGGCACGAAGTTGATGTTGTGCTCCTCGGCATGCCGCTTGCCCAGGCCAGCAAGTTCGCCCCCACCGTGCTGCTTGTTTACGCCGTGGGGCGTGATGCCATGAGCAGCGTTGTAGGCTTGCTGCTTGGCACGTCTGCGGTTGGTCTCGTCTATGGTGAGCCGCATACTGTCCGTGATGTGCTTGGCATACATGACGACCTGCCCATTGACATTACGCGCTGCGCGGCCTGCCGTCTGCGTGAGCGAACGCACACTGCGCAGGAAGCCCTCTTGGTCGGCATCCATAATGGCCACCAGCGACACCTCGGGCAGGTCAAGACCTTCACGCAGGAGATTGACGCCCACGAGTACATCGTACGTGCCAGCGCGCAGGTCTGCCATGATTTGCACGCGCTCCAGCGTATCTACATCGCTGTGAATGTAGGCCGTCGCTATCGCCATATCTTGCAGATATTCAGCCAACTCCTCTGCCATTCGTTTGGAAATGGTCGTCACCAAGACACGTTCATGCTGCTCTATCCGCGCTCTGATACGCTCCTCCAAGTCGTCGATGGGGAAATCGGTGTCGCAAACCTCAATGGGAGGGTCCAAAAGACCTGTCGGGCGGATGAGTTGCTCCACAACGACGCCACCGCTTTCGGAGAGTTCGTAGTTGTCGGGCGTAGCACTCACATAGATGACTTGCTTGGCCATCGCGTGAAACTCGTCGAATTGAAGCGGACGATTGTCAAGGGCAGCAGGCAGGCGGAAGCCATAATTGACCAAGGCATGCTTGCGGGACTGGTCGCCCCCATACATGGCACGAATCTGGGGCACGGTGACATGGCTTTCGTCGATGACGATGAGGAAATCCTCAGGGAAGAAGTCGAGCAAACAATATGGGCGGCTTCCTGGCTGTCTTCCGTCAAAATAGCGGGAATAATTCTCGATGCCAGAGCAATGCCCCAGTTCGCGTATCATCTCAATATCGTAGGTCACACGCTGCTGCAAGCGTTCTGCCTCCAAGTCTTTTCCCATTTCCTTGAAATAGGCCACCTGTGCGACGAGATCGTCCTGTATCATACGGATGGCAGCCTCCTGCGTCTCCTTGGAAGTCAAGAAGAGGTTGGCGGGATATATCTTGTACTCCTCGAAAGTGGCGATGCGCGTACCGAAGACGCTATCCACCTGCTCGATGCTATCTATCTCCTCACCCCAGAACGTGATACGCACCAAGTCGTCGCTATAGGCCAAGAACACATCGACCGTATCGCCCTTGACACGATAATTGCCTGCCCTTGGGGCGACATCGTTGCGCTCATAGAGCGAAGCGTTTAAGGCGCGAAGCAAAGCATTGATGCCCAAGGTTGCCCCACAGCGTAGCGCTATCACGTTCTCGTAAAACGCCGAAGGATTGCCCATGCCATAGATGCACGACACCGAGGACACCACGATGACATCGCTCCGTCCCGAGAGTAGGGCAGAGGTGGCAGCCAAGCGCAGTTTGTCTATATCTTCATTGATGGCAAGGTCTTTCTCTATATAGGTGTCGGTAGAGGCGATGTAGGCCTCAGGTTGATAGTAGTCGTAGTAACTGACATAGTACTCCACGGCATTGTGCGGGAAGAACCCCTTCATCTCCTCATAGAGTTGAGCAGCCAACGTCTTATTGTGGGAGAGTATCAGCGTGGGCTTGCCCGCAGCCGCTATCACGTTGGCCACGGTAAAAGTCTTGCCAGAGCCTGTGACACCAAGCAGCACTTGAGCAGGCTCGCCCGCCTTGATGCCTTCCGTCAATTGGCTGATAGCAAGAGGCTGATCGCCAGTGGGTTGATAAGCAGATACAAGTTGATATTTACTCATTTCGCATCCCCTATACGGCAAGTATGTAGATTGGGACTAAAAGGGTTGGGTGTTGGCAGGAAACTCATCAGCACCGATGCCGTCGGCAGGCGGAAATGGCGTATCGGCGAAACTGGGCATCTCGGTCGGCGTAAGGCGTGAGCCGATGACCGTTGCGTCCAGATCGTTCTCTTCTCCTGGCATCGGGATGGCGATTTGGTCTTCGTTCTGGAAACGCGCGAACTCTCCCTTGAAGTCCAGCAACACGTCGCCGACTTCACCATTACGGTGTTTCGCAATAATGATATAGGCTTTGCCACGCAGCGAACGGTGATTGCTGTCTTCGTATATGCGGTAATACTCTGGACGGTGTATGAAGCAGACCATATCGGCATCCTGTTCTATGGCACCCGACTCGCGAAGGTCGCTCAACTGCGGACGCTTGCTATCGACACCAGCCTCCGTGGTGCGGTTTTCCACACCACGATTGAGTTGCGAAAGCGCCAAAATAGGGATATTGAGTTCTTTGGCCAGCCCTTTGAGCGAGCGGCTTATCATCGACACCTCTTCTTGGCGATTGCCGTAAGACATACCCGAAGCATTCATCAGTTGCAGGTAGTCTATCATAATCAGTTTCACGCCATGTTCTCTGACCAATCGTCGTGCCTTGGTGCGCAACTCAAAGACCGACAAAGCCACCGTGTCGTCGATGTAGAGCGGCTTTTGGCTGAGGTCTTTTATCTTCGCATCAAGACGTTCCCATTCATTCGGATCCAGTTGCGCCGTTCTTATCTTTGTAGCATTTATCTCACAGGTGTTGGATATCAAGCGATTGACGATTTGCACCTTCGACATTTCCAAAGAGAAGAACGCAACTGGGATATTTTGGTCCACGGCGATATTTTTGGCCATAGACAGCGCGAAGGCCGTCTTACCCATAGCAGGGCGTGCCGCCAAGATGACGAGGTCGGAGTTTTGCCAGCCTGCCGTGATTTTGTCCAACTTATGAAAGCCTGAGGGAGTGCCCGACATACCGTCTGTGCGCGAGGCTGCCTTGTGGAGCAAATCGTAGGCTTCCTTGATGATGACATCCAATTGCTCATAGTCGGTCTTCACATTGTTCTGCGAGAGTTCAAAGAGTTTGGACTCTGCTTCCTGCATCAGGTCGTCCACATCTTGCGTCGGGTCAAAGGCTTTGCTCTGTATGGTAGCCGTGTAGGAAATCAGTTGGCGCGCCATATACTTTTGCGCCACAACGCGAGCATGATACTCCACGTGAGCGGCCGACACGATATTGGACGTCAGTTCAGCGATATAGGCTGGCCCGCCTGCATTCATCAGGGTTTGCTCGTCACGCAGATAACTCGTCACGGTAAGCATATCCACAGGCTTCTGATCGAAATTCAGGCGCTGCACTGCCTCATATATAATCTTGTGTCGCGGGTCGTAGAAGGAGTCGGGCACCAATATCTCGCAAACGACAGAATAGGCATCGCGTTCTATAAGCAGTGCACCAAGCACGGCTTTCTCGATTTCTATGTCCTGGGGCTGCAAGTTGCCTAAACTGTCGGTAGCAGGACCGGGTAATGGCGTATATTTATTCTTACTGTTGCGCTGATTATAATTGGCCATAAAGTAGAACGACTATTAGATGAAACGACCGCAAATTTAGCAAATAATTTTGGTTCGCACCCCTTCTCACTACACCTTTTTCGTCAAAAAGTCCCAACATCAGCCCAAACACATAAATCCGTGTATAAAATATACTTTTTATTTGGTCGTATTATATTATTTCTTTAATTTTGCAGGCCAAAAGCAATAAGTTATGTTTAGCAAAATAC
>JAGHRU010000193.1 GCA_018066225.1 Candidatus Equimonas enterica | reverse complement strand
TCCCAGCGAGTGCAAAGGTAGAGTATATTCTATTGCTTGGCAAATCTATTATTTGAACTGTCAGTTTCTACATGGGAAATTGAAAAATCATGATTTACCGACTTGTTTTTGCAGATAGTTCAGCATTAATGGCAACAGCGGATGCACCTTTGCAGGGCACATCCGCTGTTTCTGATGTTTCTGCTACAGGTCAGTTGCAGCAGATTCTATAGTGTCTTGACTATCTCAATCTGGGTTGTTGGAAGTTTCATATCCATCCGACCCCTCACCTTCTATGTAGTCATAGAGGCTGCCATCATATCGGCTTCCTCTATTTACTTCTCCTACTGATGTAAGTGATTCGCAGAGCATCTGTGAGCATTGAATCTTTATCACCTTCATGGTTGGTGTCGTATATAACTTCTTCATCATATCTCCTCCTATTTATTTTTGGTAAACCTTTTTGCCGTTCTTTATCACGATACCCTTGTAGTTGTCGCTTACACGCATGCCATTGAGGTTATAGATGGCTTCGACGCTGTTCTTGAGCGGAGTCCTTGTTACGGTAATCTCGTCTATGCCCGTGGCTTCGTCGTCCAGCAACTTGATGTCGAACTC
Organism: Candidatus Equimonas enterica; assembly: GCA_018066225.1. Taxonomy (GTDB): domain Bacteria; phylum Bacteroidota; class Bacteroidia; order Bacteroidales; family Bacteroidaceae; genus Alloprevotella; species Alloprevotella enterica. Next base: position 2,930 of record JAGHRU010000193.1, on the reverse strand, counting down.
CATTGGCTTGGCATAGGAAGTGTTGCCTCCATCAACCTGACTGCCGAGTGACTCAATGGACAGATACCAGCGCTGAGCGGATAGTTTCACACTGTCATCCGTAGCCCTGCAGAGTTTACCGCCACTCAAGAAGATGTAATCCTTTGTTTTCATTCCTGTCACATCTTGATATGTTCCTGTGAAGGTGTATTTACGCTCCACGCTTGAACAAACTATGCTGTTCTTTTCCGACTTGCAAAGCTCCTTGGTGGAAAGGTTTATCTCCTGAGGATTATAATTATCTGCCATCTTTGCACGGATAAGGTAAGGGTGGTTAGGCTTCAGCTTGCCACTCTTCACCAGTCGCACCTCAAGTTCAGTCTTCACCGTCTGCCCCATGTCGTCGGTATATTCGTGGAAGTTGTTGATGGCAGCGACTTCGAAATCGTATCTCCAGTCATCATATTCCATCGCGAACGGCACGTACAGCGGCTGCCAGTTGGTGCTTTTGAACATGCGGCTGTAAGTCAGTTTGTCTGCAGTAAAATCGGAGCATGACACATAGAGGTCCTTGTCGTTAAATGTCAGGTCTTCGCCAAAATGTTCGCCTGTCTCATTCAGCGAATACATTTTGTCGCCTAATCTGAATTCTGTCAATAATTTGATGTTGTAGTCTTTCCATCCGTCACATTCTTGATATTTTTTGACATCAGGAACATAGAAACTAACGACTGGGCTAAAAGCTTTATCACCCAATTCAGGTGGAACATGAGCAAAAACTTTTACTGTATTCACAGGAATGACTTCGAATGCACATTCTCCAATACTTTTCACGGTACTTGGAATTACCAAATCACCTTTTAACTCAAAGCAGCGAGAGAATGCTTCGTCTCCGATGCCTGTTACACCTTCCTGTAAAGATAGCGAAGTTAAGCCTCTACAGCTATAGAATGCATAACTTCCAATACTTCCACCTTTAATCGTCACCGATGTCAGATTATCACAGTGGTTGAAAGCATCCTTTCCAATACTTGTCACGGTACTTGGAATTACCAAATCACCTTCTATATTTCTGCAGTAAGAGAATGCTTCGTCTCCGATGCTTATTAAACCTTCTGGTATGGTTACTGAAGTTATGCCATCACTAAGGAAGAATGCACGATTTCCAATACCCGTAACGTTATATGTCTTGCCGCCATCGGGATTGGTTACAGTAGCAGGAATTTCGACACTTCCCGAAAAATTGTAATTTTGCCCAACTTCAACAGTATTATCACCTGTAACATTGTACATAATTCCGCCAGCCGTAAATGTAACGTCCTGGGCATTCATCGCCATGCAGCACATAACTGCAATAAATGTAAAAACTAATTTTTTCATAATTTCTATTGTTTGTTGATTAATATTCTATTGTTCGTAATTTTGTTGCAAAGTTACCATGCTTTCTTTCTTCTTTCAAATCTAATATCTGAGTTTACCGATTTCGTGGATGAAATAGGCGCAAAAACAATTACATGGATAACAGCCTTCGTGGCCAGTAGCTTCGGGGTCACTCAGCACCACCAAAAGCGAATCCTCGAGCGACAACGCGATGAAGCGAGCGCGAGGAGATACATAAGTTTTAGCATTGTGATATGTTATATTATATGGTTTAATAATCTATGTTACTATGCGAAAAGGTACATATTGCACCCTCATTGTGCAGCGCAAGCAGCGCGAAATACGCCATAACCACCGCAATTCGCCAGCAAAATTACTTAAAATCTTGATTTTACCCCCCGAAGGCGTTAATAAATGTTAAGGCAGCGAAAATAATGCCTTGCAGGCTCAAAATTGCAAGGCAAAGGTAACAGAACAGCCACAACAAGGACAGGCCGCTGCATTAACGGAAATCACAAGCCACAATTTGCGGAAATTTGCGTTTGCCGAAGGGCAAAACACGCGAATAGGACGGGAAAGCGGGAAGAAGCGTGCGGGCAGACCGTGAGATTTTACTGCCCTGTAAAATCGATTTTAGTGCCCAGTAAAATAAATTTTAGTGGGCAGTAAAATGAGCGCGCAAGGGCGGAAAGCAAAATTACTCCGCCAAAGCGACGTGTCCCATCGTGCGCCGCAGATTGATCTCTATACAGGGATGGAGCGCGCCGTCGGCAGTGACGAGCATATCGACACCGAGCGGCCCGCAGTAGTCGCTGCCCAGCACCTCGGAGAGCACTGCGGGCAGCGCGGAGAGCACCGCATCGAGCGCGACAGGCGCAGCGAGGCAAGCACTCAGAGCGGCTGCGGCCTCGCTCTGCGTGGCACGCCGATTGGCCACATAGCCGCCGCCCTCGCGCGTGGCAAAGAGCGAGAGGCCGAGGTAGTGCGCCACACCGTCGCGGTAGGCGTACTCCACGCCGAAGTCCTGCGCCACACGATAGGCACGCTCCACCGCCAGGCCACCACGGGAGACGTATTTGCTCACGATGGCCTCACGATGCGCCGCCACCGAGGGCTGCGAGAGGAAAAACACGCCACGCCCACTGCTGCTCCACGGCGTCTTCATCACGGCACGGCCGCCAAAGTCTTCGACGGCAGCGGCCACAGCCTCGGCAGAGTCGCACCATCGGCTCTCGCCCACAGTAAGCAGCGGCAGTCTGCGGCGCAAGAGCGAGAGCGCCGTCACCGCCGTCTGCCTGCTGCTGAGGCGACGCACGCCATCGAGCCACGCCGGGCTGGGCATCGCGCTGCGCGGTACGCCGAGGCGCGAGAGCAGAGCGACGATATGTGCATCCCAGCCCCACGGCTCCACCGCCGTCACCGCTGCCATCAGGCGGCCGAGCGCAGCCCCACGGTGAGGCTGGCGGGACGGGTCGCCCACGACATAGGCCACAGCCGTGGCGGCACTCATCTGCTGCTCGAAGCAGAGCAACACGTCGCCCTGCCCCGACCACGCCAGCGGCAGCCAAGGG
>JAGHRU010000043.1 GCA_018066225.1 Candidatus Equimonas enterica | reverse complement strand
ACGTGACCCATGGGTCGGTAGGCGACAAGGCGGTCAGCAACTGGCCGCAGAAGTCGTGCCAGCGGGCTTGTACTTCGAGAAATTCGGCTTTGTGGTCGCCAAACCAAGCGCGGTCGTTGTGCGCTTTGAGGCGTTGGAGAAAATCGATGACGTGCTGCATAAATCCTTTGTTTGGGCAGGGCGTTTCATTTTACTGCCCATTAAAATGTATTTTAGTGCCCATTAAAATAAATTATACTGCCCATTGTAAAACATTTTACTGCCCACTAAAATGACATGCACTGCCCCAAGCCTGCGCGAGACTTGGGCAGTGCATGCCTCGTGGGAGGGCATCGGGGTGCCACCGCTCGGCTATTCGAGGCCGAGGCTTTGCTTGATGGCTTCCACCTTCTTCTTGGCGCGGGCGAGGCTGTCGGCGTAGTCGGCTGCGGTCTTCATGGCTGCGTCTTTGACTTCGATGTAGAACTTGATTTTCGGCTCTGTGCCCGAAGGACGTACGCTGACCTTGCAGCCGTCGGTGCAGAACCACTGCAAGACGTTGCTGCTCTCGGGCATAGCAATCGGTGTCTGCCCTCCGTCGGCTGCCGTCGTCTGCTGTAAGCTCTGGTAGTCCTTGATAATGGCCACGCTGCTGCCGCCGAGGTCGGTGGGCGGACACTGGCGGAAGTGCTCCATCATGGCGCGTATCTCGTCAGCACCAGTCTTGCCCGGACGCACCACATTGACGGTGTGCTCGTAACTGAAGCCGTATTCGCAGTAAATCTGCATCAGCAGGTCGTAGAGCGTCATGCCCTGATCCTTGGCCCACGCTGCTATTTCGGCGATGAGGCAGATGGAGGCTGGTGCGTCTTTGTCGCGGACACTGTCGTAGGGCAGGAAGCCGAAACTCTCCTCGCCACCGCCAATGTATTGCTGCTTACCCTCGCTGAGGGCAATCTCGTGGGCAATCCACTTGAAACCCGTATAGCAGTCGCGCAGTTCCACGCCGTTCTTTCGTGCCATCTCTGCCACGACTTCGGTGGTCACGATGGTCTTGACGAGGAAATCGCTGGGGCGGAGTTGGCCAAGGGTCTGCTTGTTCTTGATGATGTAGTAGATGAACATCATCACCGTCTGGTTGCCGTTGATAATCATCCACTCGCCTTTTGCGTCGCGGCAGACGATGGCCAAGCGGTCGGCATCGGGGTCGGTAGCCACCACAAGGTCTGCACCCAGACGCGTGCCGAGGCGCATGCCCAGCGTCATGGCTTCGGGATTTTCGGGATTGGGACTAACGACTGTTGAGAAGTTGCCGTCGATGACCATCTGCTCGGGCACGACATGGATGTTGTCAAATCCCCAAGAGCGCAAGCACATCGGCACGAGCACGCGTCCTGCGCCGTGCATCGCGCTATACACGATGTTGAGGTCGTGCTGACGGCGGATGACTTCTTGGTCGATCATCACGCGGCGTACGGCTTGCATGTAGTCGTAGTCCATGTCGCCGCCAATGATGTGGATGCGGCTCCAGTCGGCAGTGAACTTCACCTGCTCGATGCTGACGCGATTGACCTCATCGATGATGCCTTTGTCGTGCGGCGCGAGCACTTGTGCGCCGTCGGCCCAATAGGCCTTGTAGCCGTTGTATTCCTTGGGATTGTGACTGGCTGTCACGTTTACGCCAGCCTGTGCCCCGAGGTGGCGGATGGCGAAGGATACTTCGGGCGTCGGGCGAAGGCTTTCAAAGAGATAGACGGTGAAGCCGTTGGCCGAGAAGATGGCGGCTGTTGTCTCTGCGAAGAGGCGGCTGTTGTTGCGGCAGTCGTGACCGACGACGACGCTGAGGTCGTCCTTGCGGTCGGCAAAGGCTTTGAGCAGGTAGTTGGCAAAGCCTTGCGTCGCCATGCCCACGATGTAGCGGTTCATACGGTTGGTGCCGGGACCCATAATGCCACGCAGACCACCCGTGCCGAACTCCAGGGTGCGGTAAAAAGCATCGATGAGTTCGCTGGTGTCTTCGGCGGCGAGCATCGCACTGACCTGCTGCTTGGTGGCAGCATCGTAGTGGGGGGAGTCCAGCCAGCGCTGGGCTTCTTCCCTGCATTGGGAGAGCAGTGTATCCATAAGGTGAAGTGTTTTTTATTAGAGGGTAAGTAAAAAATCTTCGGCGGCGGCGAGGCTGTCTATCTTCCCCACGTCCAGGAGGCGCAGATGGGCATCGCTGTAGCCGTAGATAGGCGTGTCGGCGCAAACCGAGAGGTAGAAGTCGATGATGGAGAACTTGCCCGTGTAGCCCCTGTCGCGCATGAGGGTGAAAAGTCGGGCATCGAAGCAGTGGATGCCGGAGAAGGCCAATCGGCGACACCCCGCCACATCAAGGTTGGGGTAGGGGGATTTGACTTCTCCTGTCTTGATGTTGGTCCAGCCTACAAGGCGCATCGCAGCATCGAAGAGCAGGTAGCGCGAAGTCTCACGCTGGCTGACCAGCAACACCGCAGCGGCCGTGGGCTGGTGGCGGTAGAGGGCTTGCAAGTCGGCGTTACTCAGGATATCGACATTGTGAATGAGCAGACGCTCCGAAGCCTTTGCCCCGAAAAGTGGAGCGGCTTTCAGCAGTCCGCCTCCCGTGTCGAGCAGCGCGTCTTGCTCGTCGCTGATGCTGATGCGTGCGCCGAGGTCGTGCGTCTGCAAGTAGGTGGTGAGCATGGCGGCGTGGTGATGCACATTGACCACGATGTGGTCGCATCCCGCCTGTGTCAGACGCTCCGCCACGTGGCTTATAAGCGGCCGTCCGCCTACTGACACAAGGGCTTTGGGCATTGTGTCGGTAAGCGGACGAAGACGTGTACCTAAGCCCGCAGCAAAGAGCATAGCTTGCATGGGCATTGTCTGTTTCTTAATTGGTAAATCGTGAATAGATGACGGAGAGTTCGATGTGCCCCCCATCGCCACCAACGAGTTTTACGCTTCGCATACCGTACTCGGGGTTGATGCGCAGCACGGAAGTCGTCGTGCCGTAATACGTCGTATTGGTCTGTGTCTCCAAGGTCACGGGGAGGATGGCCACCTTGTTCCAGTCTGGATGTTCGGCTTCCCACTTGGCGTATTTCTCTTGGCGCACGGCGTCGGCATCGTCATGCATCACGCCAGCACCCTTGTCGCGCTCCAATTTCATGTAGGTGATGAGGCTCGCGATGTTGTCAAAGGTGTAGCCGTTGTTTGCGGCAGCATAGGCGGTGTAGAAGGAGGTGATGTTGTCGGCCACATTGGGCTTCTCAAAGAAGCGATTGACATCGCCCTTGCGCACCATCAAGAGGTGGGTCGGTGGCTCGAGGCGCAAATCGCTCTTGTCGGTGAGGTTGTAACGGCGCAACATGATGCGGGCTGCGTTGATGGTGTCGTTGCGGTGCTCACCAGCGATGATGTCATCCACGGGCAATGTCATCTCGGTGTGGATGCCAGCGGGCGACTTGACATAAGTGTAGGCTTGGTCATCGCGCAGCATCTCTTCGGGCAGTGCGTGGTTCACGCTGGTGTTTTGGAGCACCTCCTGCGTGGCAGCAACGCGCTGTGAGCCTGCAACGATGGTGTCGTTGCCCGCCGCCGTCTTGCTGTGATAACTGAAATTGACATCCAGTACAGCCGACTCTATACGCAGCATCGTACCAACGCCGTCGCAGCCGAAGTAGAAGCCCGGGCACACATTATGGATGAAGGTGTAGGCGTTCTTGTAGTATTCTGGATGCTGGTAGTAGGTCTCGATAAGGTGTTGTCCCAAACTGGCGGGAAAGACGATATTGACGGCGCGATAGGCATTGCCGTTGTCGAGCACATAGTCGTTCTTGGTCAAGTCACGCGCTGCAAAGGACGTGGCCTGCACGAAGCGTGGCGATGCTGCGCGATAGACGGAGAAGTCGCTGTTGGTATAGTAACTGACATTCTCTTGCATAATGTTGGTGGTGCTCAACTCCTCGGCACGGATGCGCATCGTGGAGAGAGAGTCGCCGTAGAATGTCGAATAGAGCAGCGCGATGTAGCAGGAGTCTATCTTCACCTTCCCCGTCTCGTCTTTCACCATCAGGCTACGGTCGGGCAGCGTGTAGTTTTCCAGTAGATTGAACTGGGCGAGGAAGTCACACTTGGTCTGGGCGCGTGTCTCTGGATCGATGAGGGTGCCTAAATAGCAAGTGCTGGTGTTGGCAATGACCGCGCCCGTGCTGACAGAGCGTGAGTCCAGACGAAAGGTAGCGGTGCTGGTATAGACGTTGTCTTGACCAGGCATGATATCTGCGCCCAAGCCCGTAGCATCGTTGTCGCACGCGGCAAACAGTGTGCAGAGCGTGAGCGCATAGAGCCCGTAACGCCATATATGATGGAGTGATTGCATAGAGGTCTTGTTTAGTATTTTGTGCTGTTATTTCCCTGTGAAGACGGTGTCGTAGATCTTGGTGAATGCCGTGTTGAGATTGGTGGCTGCGCCCAACTTGAAGCAGGGCACGCCGTACTGCGTCGCTGCGTCCTTGAAGGTAGGCATCACCTTGTTGCTGCTCAGTATGATGCCGTCGCTATATCGCGTGGCCAACTCTGCACGCACCTCGGGCTTGGTGAAGTCAAGTCCTGTGCTGCGCAGCAACTCTGCGGAGGCTTCGCGGTAGGCGATGCTCTCCACAAATCGCTCTCCCGGTGCGCTCTGGGGCATCTCGTCGTAGGCCGAGAAGAGTATCTTGGTCTCTTGGAAAACGGGGTCTTGATTGTAGTAGTTCTTGATGTAGAACGGCACAAGTGCGGACACCCAACCATGACAATGGATAATGTCGGGCACCCATTTGAGCTTCTTGACCGTCTCGAGTACGCTGCGGGCGTAGAAGATGGCACGGTTGTCGCTCTCGCCTGTTTCCTTGCCGTTGGCATCAAACAGCATCTGGCGGCGATGGAAGAGGTCGTCGTTGTCGATGAAATAGACCTGAATGCGTGTGGCGGGTATGGAGGCCACCTTGATGAGCAGCGCATAGTCTCTATCGTCGATGACGATGTTGATACCAGAGAGACGGATGACCTCGTGCAGCTGATTGCGGCGCTCGTTGATGATGCCCCATTTCGGCATGAAGGTGCGTATCTCGCAGCCTTGCTCCTGTGCGATTTGAGGTAACTTACGCCCGAACTCCGACATCTGTGACTGCGGCACATAAGGGGTCATTTCTTGGGTAATAAAGAGAACCTTCTTTGCTCTCATAGTAATTGGGGTTTAGTTGGGGGTATAATATTTTCGTGGCAAAGTTACAAAAAAAATCCCAAACAAACCATCTTTTGTGCCCGATAATGTGCGACTTGGACTAAAAAGTGCGTTAAAAGAGTGGCCACATGGCATTATATTTGTAACTTTGCAAGCGAATTATGAAGTGCTGTCATTAAATAGCCATAAGTGATGCAACTTGTAAGAACTATAACTGAACTGCAAGCCCTCTTGGCAGATGCTCGGAAGGCGCAGCAAGCCATAGGACTCGTTCCCACGATGGGCGCGCTGCATAAAGGCCATGCCTCGCTCATTAGTCGCAGCATTGCTGACAACGCCCTTACGGTGGTCAGCATCTTTGTCAATCCCACACAGTTTAACGATGCCCGCGACTTGGCGACGTATCCGCGCGACCTCGATGCCGACTGTCGGCTGATAGCGTCGCTCGGTGGCCGTGTCGCTGTGTTTGCTCCTGCGGTGGAGGAAATCTATCCCGAGCCCGATACGCGCACCTTCTCCTATCCTCCTACGGACTGCGTCATGGAGGGCGCACGCCGTCCCGGGCATTTCAACGGTGTCTGTCAGGTGGTGTCGCGGCTGTTCAGCATTGTCAGTCCCACCCGTGCCTACTTTGGCGAGAAAGACTTTCAGCAGATTGCCGTCATCCGCGCCATGATGGCCGACCAGGGTTTCACCTTTGAGTTGGTGCCTTGTCCCATCGTGCGTGAAGCGAGTGGCTTGGCGCTTTCGAGCCGCAACGCCTTGCTCTCTGAGGCTGAACGCGCCGTCGCCGTCCATATCTCCCGTGTACTTGGCGAGAGCGTGGCGCGACAGGCCACTTCCTCTGTTGAGGAGGTAAGCGCGTGGGTGGTAGAGACGCTCAATGCCATCGAAGGACTCGAAGTGGAATATTACGCCATCGTGGATGGCAAGACCCTGCGCGCGCTAACGGCATGGGGCGAGAGTGACGACCCTGTGGGCTGCATCACCGTCTATTGTGGCCATCGGCCGGTGCGTCTCATCGACAACGTGCACTACACGCCGTGCCGCTGAGGCGGTAAAAAAGCAAAATCCACAAACATAAAGTGCTATGCTACTCAACATACTCAAGTCAAAGATACATTGCGCCACGGTGACGGAAGCCAACCTGCACTACATGGGCTCTATCACCATCGACGGCGCACTGATGGACGCAGCCGACATATACAGCGGTGAGCAGGTGCATGTGGTCAATAATACCAACGGAGAGCGCATCGTCACCTACGCCATACGCGGCGAGGAAGCCTCGGGGGGCATCTGCCTCAACGGTGCTGCTGCACGCCGCTTCCAGGTCGGCGACGAAGTCATCATCATGGCCTACGCCCAGATGACGCCCGAGGAGGCCGAGACGTGGTGCCCCAATGTCATTTTTCCCGATGAGAACAACCAAATATAATCTTCATATTCCCACAACACGATGAACGCATTAACCCATACCGACTACCACTTCCCCGGTCAAACGGGCGTCTATCACGGTAAAGTCCGTGACGTCTATCATCTCGGTCAGCAACTCTGCATGGTGGCCACCGACCGCATTTCTGCTTTCGATGTCATCCTGCCAGAAGGTATCCCCTATAAGGGACAAGTGCTGACGCAGATAGCAGCCAAGTTTCTCGATGCCACGGCCGACATCTGCCCCAACTGGAAACGGGCGTGCCCCGATCCGCAGGTGACGATGGGTGTCTATTGCGAAGGCTTCCCCATTGAGATGATAGTGCGCGGTTATCTCTGTGGCAGTGCTTGGCGTGCCTACAAGAGCGGTGTACGCGAGATTTGCGGTGTGCGTCTGCCCGAGGGTATGCGTGAGAATGAGCGTTTCCCCGAGCCTATCATTACGCCGACCACCAAGGCTGAAATAGGTGAGCACGACGAAGACATTTCCAAGGAGGAAATACTGGCCAAGGGGCTTGCTACGCCCGAGGAATATGCCATCTTGGAGCGCTATACTCTCGCTCTCTTTAAGCGCGGCACAGCAATCGCAGCCAAGCAAGGGCTCATCCTCGTCGATACGAAGTATGAATTTGGCAAGCACGATGGCGAAATCTATTTGATGGACGAGATACACACGCCCGACTCTTCGCGCTACTTCTATGCAGACGGCTATGCCGAGCGTTTCGCCGCTGGCGAGCCGCAGCGCCAACTCTCCAAGGAGTTTGTGCGCGAATGGCTCATGGACAATGGGTTCCAAGGCAAGGAAGGCCAGAAAGTGCCCGAGATGACGCCAGAAGTGGTGCAGCGCATCGCTGATCGCTACATCGAACTCTACGAGCGCATCACGGGTGAGACCTTTGAGCGTGCTGCTACGGACGATGTGGCCGAGCGCATAGCACGCAATGTCGAGGCTTACCTCGGATAGCCACGTTGTATGGCCGTGTGGGGTGACCACCTCACCAGTAAGGGCTGACTTCATGCTGTGAAGTCAGCCCTTATTGTTGGGGTACTTAAAGCGACACTCGGGAGAGGGCACAAACGCTCTGCCCTTGTAAGAAAAACTGCGAGGGCAGAGCGTTTGCACAATCTGCCCTCGTAGGAAAAATGATCTGCCCTTGTCGCTTTATGCCAGTTTGCGGCTACCGTCACCGATGACGACATCGATGATGACGGGCTTCTTGCCATACTTGGCCTCAAACTTGGAGAGCGTGGTGGCTTTGAAGTGCTCCACGAGTTCGTCGGCCACGAGGTTGATGGTGCAACCACCGAAGCCGCCGCCCATGATGCGGCTGCCCGTGACGCCTTCTTCGCGTGCCACATCGACCAGGAAGTCGAGTTCCTCGCAGCTGACCTCATAAGCCTTGCTCAGACCTT
>JAGHRU010000019.1 GCA_018066225.1 Candidatus Equimonas enterica | reverse complement strand
GGGTGTCCTTCCGACACCGATTCTGATGTGAAGAGGTACATAGAGAGAAATTATTGGATGAAAGAATGCCTACCACGGTGCACGGGTGGGCGCAAAAAAACGCCTGCTAACGGCACGCTGTGGTGCGCGATGCAAGACGTGAGACAGCAGACGGGCTGCGAGACTTCGGGGTGTTTTTAGCATTTTTTACTGAGGTTGCAAGCAATCAAATCTGTCCTCGTCGTGCATTTGCGGGCGCAAAGTTACGACATTCTGCCGAGGTAGGCAAATTTTCAGCCGTGTTTTTTCATTTCATCGTCGCTGCGCACGATATTCGGTCAGCACCACCTCACGTTGCCACGGCGTCATGGGCAGGCGTTCCATGAGGTTGGCCTCGCCCTCGGCAAGGCTCACGGGGCGAAAGCGCAGGCGGTTGAGATCGACGAGCTCGGTGCGTACCTCTCCCGCGTCGTCCATGCCGAGCAAGATGTTGCCACGGCTGAAATCGGCGTGGAGGATGCCAGCGTCGTGGAGGCGAGCGGCGAGACGGCCTACGGCTTTGAGATAGGGCGACTGCTCGGCCACGGGAATGGTGGTGTCGGCCACGCGCTCGGGGAGGGCTTCGGGCAGGATGAGATGGGCAAAGGTATAGGGCAGCGTGGAGGCCACACTGGCGTAATAACTCAGCCCGAGCAGCCCACAGTGGCGGGCAGTAGCCCATGCCACAGGCTGCGGCGTACCGATGCCGAGGCGCAGCAAGCGCAGCGCGTATTCGTACGAACGCTGTGCCTTGCTCTCGCGCAGCGTGCCATAGACGATGCGGTTGAGCAGATGGGGCACGCCAAACTCCTTGACGACGACCGTGAGCGTCCGTCCACCAGCCGTCCACGCGAAGCGGCGGAGCACATTGCGCCCCGATTTGAGGCACTCGCCAGCCCCGGTGCGGAAAGCCTCGGGAAGTGACACCAAGGACGATGTGAAGGGAACGAAATCGGGATGAACTATCATCGCTAAAACGAATTGGGCAGACCGTGAAAACTGTCTGCGCAGACGCGAAAAACGCTCTGCCCTTGTCGTGCGCACGATCTGGGCAGATGGCGTTTCGTCACTCTAACTATCTGAACATTAAACTGATAAGGACGGCACAATGATGCGTGCCGTCCTTATCGCTATGGTTTGCTACAAACGGCGTGCGCGTTTGCCATCGTGACCACGGCCCGTGCCGCTGTCGTCGGATTGGCCGCCCTCACTTATAGTGCCGCTCTCGCCTTTTTCCTCGCAAGGACCGTCCTGTATGGAGAAGTTTTTAAGCTCAAAGGTGCTGCTGCTCTTCTCGGGAGCGAAGAACCAGAAGGCAATGCGCACATTCTTCTGATTGACATAAGCCTTCGGCAGTGCGATGTCACCCGTGCTGGCCAGCGTCCAGTCGGTGGAAGAGAAGGTAGGTGCCCAGTTGATAAGTTCCCAAGTTGCAAGATTGATGGTTGCGCCATCGTAGTCCTTGGTCACATAGATACGAACATGGTTTTTCCAGTCCTTATCGTTGTTGATGTAGGCCATGCAGTAGTCGAAACTGAACTTCACTGCGCCCGTCGTCGATACGGTGTTAAACTGCGGAGAAATCAAGAAACCCTCGGCTTGACGGTTGCTTTTCGTAGAGCCGCCCCACTTCTGATAGCCCGTGGCCTGCGTGTAGTTCGAGCCTTGGCTCCAAGGATTGTTCTCACCTACGGCCTGTGTAATCCAGTCGGTGTAGAGGCTTGCGCTGGTATAAGGAATGAGTTTTTCTGTGCTTACGACTGTGTCGTCACCACCGGTGATGCTGCCGCTCTCGCCTTCTATCACGCAAGGACCGTCCTGTATGGAGAAGTTTTTGATTTCAAAGGTGCTGCTGCCTTTCTCGGGCGCAAAGAACCAGATGGCGATGCGCACATTCTTCTGATTGACATAGGCCTCGGGCAGCGCGATGTCGCCCGTGCTGGCCAGCGACCAGTCGGTGGAGGAGAAGGTAGGAGCCCAGTCGATGAGTTCCCAAGCGTCGAGATTGATGGTCGTGTCGTCGAAGTTAGTGCTCACATAGATGCGGACGTGGTTTTTCCAGTCCTTATCGTTGTTGATGTAGGCCATGCAGTAGTCGAAACTGAACTTCACAGCACCTGTCGTCGATACGGTGTTAAACTGCGGAGAGATCAGGAAGCCCTCGGCCTGACGGTTGCTTTTGGTGTCTGCGCCGTCCCACTTCTGGTAGCCCGTGGCCTGCGTGTAACTCGAGCCTTGGCTCCAAGGGTTGTTTTCGCCTACGGCCTGTGTGGACCAGTCGGTGTAGAGGCTTGCGCTGGTGTAAGAAATGGGCGCATTCACGTTGTCGTCGTTGCCCTCGCTCCATATCTGGTAGGGCGCAGGGATGTCCTCGCAGGAGGTCAGCACGAAAGCGCCGATGGCCAAAGCGAGGAAGGAAAATAACTTTTTCATGATATAGGGTATGTTTTATTTTCGATGGGTATATATTATATATAGGTATGGTCGGGCGATGCTACTGGCCAGGCTGTATATCATCAACATCGCGCAGTTGCAGTTGCCAGTCGTTGTAGTAGGTCAGCATACCCGTATAGGTGTTGATGCCCTCTGGTATGACGGTGTAGGAGATTTCGTTTTGCGTGCTGGTGCGAATGGCGACGTTGCTCGAGTTGCTCTTCAAGGAGAGGGTGCGATCTATGCCATAGCCAGCGTCGCGCAGTGCCTTGGGACCGAAGATTTTGGGCAGGGGTTCGGCGTAAGTCTTTCCGCCCAGCGTCTCCAGCGTGCCTGTCTCGGCGATGTCCTTCTTGGCGGCATCCACTTCGTCTATCGTGCCGCTCACCTTGGCCAGCAGCGGGGTGTTGAACACCGTCTTGTTGGCACTGGTGCGCAGCCATGCCTCGCCATCCTCCGTCGTCAGGTCGAGCGGGATGAGTTCAGGTGCCTTGGGGTTGGGAGCACCGACCAGTTGCACATTCGTGGCGCAGAGTTGGAAGAGTATCGGTCCGAGGCGCCAGTTGCCCGAGGAAGTCTTGTAGGGCTGACCTATCTTGGGCACCTTGCTATATACACCGACGTAGAGGCCGTTGAGATTGACGCGGACGCGCTGTCCCAACTGGAAGTAGGGGTGCAAGCAGGTGTTCTTGATGGCCAACACCAAGCACTGATCTTTGGCCGCCTCGTCGGCAGCCTCGGGATTGATGTCGCGCAGCAGGATGGTCTGATAGAGGTTTCCGCTGATATCGTTGGCGCATACCACGCCTTCGAGCACGAGGTCCTCGTTGATTTTCTTATACTCGTTGTTGTTGCTCATGAGTTGCTTGTAGTCCACCTTGAGCTGGTAGATGGAGTAGTTCGTCGGCGGCAGACTTTCGGCCGTCACACGCACCTCGGCAGGGTCGTCCGCGTCAAAGTCGCTCATACACGCCGTCAGCGCGAAAAGCGAGAGCAGCAGCGGACAAAGCAGGAAGCAAATGGATTTCTTCATGATAGGTGATGTATTGTCTGGTGAATGTCGAGTGCCTAAAACTTGTAGCCTATGTTGAGGAAGAAGTTGAAGGCATTGGCGTAATAGTACTTGTTGTTGCGGGAGAACTTGTAAGCCTTGGCCTCGCCCGTCTCATAGAAGTCGTCACGATTTTGCTCGTAGCCTCCGGTGCAGAGGTTGCGGTTGTTGGTGACATTGTTGAGCGAGAGGTTGATGCTCAGGCTTCGGCCGTGCTTCAAGCGGAGGTATCGGCCGATGGAGAGGTCGAGCATGAAGCCGCCATCACACTTCTCCTGCTTCGGACTGTATGCGCCGACCATTTGGCCTGCACCGTCGAAGAGGATGCCGCCTTCGCTCTCGAGTTGCTCTTGGCTTACCCCGAAGACGGGAAGCCCCTGCTCACTGATGCTGGTAGCGGTGTAGTTGGCCAGCACATTGGAAAGGCGACGGTACGCACTATAACCGATATAGACGCGATCGTAGTAGTTGAGTTTGGCCTCGAAGAACCAGCCATTGGTATTGTACTTCGCGCCGAGGCAAGCCGCGGTGAGCGGAGTGCCATTGACGCGCATGCCCTCGGCGATGACCATCAGCGGCAGGCTGCCGCCACCGATGGGGTTATTCCACTTGTTGAGGGCTACCGTCGTCTTGGCGTCCATACCCTCATAGGCGGCTTGCGCCAGCGGGTTGTTGGTATATTTGGCATCGCCGATGCTGCCGAGTGCATAGAGAGAGAAGTTGCTGCTAAACTGATATTCGAAAGCCGCCTCTACGCCGTAGTGCTCACGCTCTATGCCACTCATGGTGAGGTAAGTGAAGCGCGACTCTTGGTCGTTGTAGAAGGCCGTTTGCTCCACAGCGTCAGCAAAGCGCGTGTAGTAGCCGCTCACCTTACCGCTGAAATCGCCAAAGCGGAAGCTGTAAGCCAACTCCGCGCCGTAAATCTTCTCAAGCGTGAGATTATTGACGAAGGAGTTCTGGATGCGGGGTGCTACGAAGGCATTGCGCACCAGCGGAGCCTGTGCGTTGTAGAAGGCCGAGAGGCGCACGCTCTGGCTGCCCGTAGGACGCACGGCAAGGCTGGCCTTGGCACCGCCTCCGAGGAAGGAAGCACGTCCGGATTTGCCGTAGGAGTTGTCGTAAGGCATGGGAAGACCATCAGGACCTACGATTTCTACTTGCCCACGGCCGTTTTGCATGAGGCCTTCGCGCTCCATAGTAGTACCCTCTGCCTTGGCGGCTACAAGGGCAGCCCAGATGCCGGAGTTCCAGTGGTATTGTCCCCAGAGCATGGCGCGATTGACATAGGTGTTGTAGTTGTAGCCGAAGGTATCGCCCTCCTTAATCTGTCGGTTGGGATTGCGCATATCGCTCTGCGCCATCGGGGAGTTGCTGCCATAGTCACGCACGGCATACGAATCGACATCGGTGAAGCGGGTGCCGCCGAGCATATCGTCCATCGTCTTGTAGTGCAAGCCTTTGTTGGAGGCGAGGTAGAGTCCGAGGGCGTAGTGGTGCTGGGTGTTGATGTCGTGGGTGAAGGTAGAGGAGAGGGAGAGGACACGTTCGTCGTTGTGGTTGCGCTCGACGTAGTACAGCGTCTCGCCACC
>JAGHRU010000174.1 GCA_018066225.1 Candidatus Equimonas enterica | reverse complement strand
AATAACCCGCGCTCTTGTGCAAATCCGCAACAGCTCCTTGGCCGAGGATATGCCCAAGACCTACTACGAACAGACCCTGCAACCCGCACAGGGCAACGAAGACTACAACGACCAGGTCTATGAGGCTGCACGCTACCTCATGTTCTACGCCTTCAAGAAGGACGACATGGGCGCTTGCAAGAAGTACTTCAACATCGTCACCGCTATCCGCCCCGACGATCCCCTCGCAGCACAGTTGAAGAAGGTGCTCTAACAGCCCCTCTCCATACATACACAGAAGACCGACCGAGCCTTGTGCCCGGTCGGTCTTCTGCGTATATAAGCCTTATGCAGTATAGATGCCCTCTATCTCGACCACATAGACGGTGTGCAGCCCGCCTTCACGCTCGCCATACCACCTTGTAAGGATGGACTTGTCGAGGAAGTTGGCCTCTGTCATCTCCGTCTGGAATATCTTGCGGCCATCCACCGTCAAGCGCGCCTGGGCAAAGGTTATCGCCCCCGTGGGCAACTGCACTGGCGTCAGCCCGCATGCCTGCGCTTTGTCGGCGTCGCGCCCAGATGTCGTGCCGCAATACTGCAATGCCTTGCGGTATTCGGGGGCGTAGAACGACAAGGTGAGGCGTTCTTGCTGCTCTATGAACACGTGCGTGTAACGCTCGGGACGGATGAAGATGAACGCCACAGGCTTGTTCCACAAATAGCCGAAGCCGCCCCAAGAGGCTGTCATGGTGTTGCACTTGTCTGCTGTGCCCGCTGTCACGAGCATCCACTCGTTGCCTATCAACGAGAAAGCGTCCTCTCTGCCGAGAAGACTTAGGTCTTGTTTGGTCATGATATGTGTAGTTTGAAGTATCGTTTTCGGATGATGATGATGCGCAGGAGCCAAAGGGCGAAGAAGCCTTCGGAGAGGAGATGATAGAGCCATTCCCACGGCTGCGGGAGGGTGAAGAAGTTGGCGGCGAGCCATACGACAAGGTCGATGTCAAACAGGAGGTTCCACCAGCGTTCTTTGTCGGCTATCATGATGTGGGCGTCGTGCGCCTCGTCCACCACGACCCGTGTCGTGCCTTCGAGACAGCCCTGCCACCGCCAGAGGCGCAGCACGATTTTCACCGCCACCTCGTATGAGCCCGCAGGCAGCAACACCTCCACAGCCTCACGGCGCATAAGCCCCACGGGCTGTGCGTCGATGCAGATCAGATAGGGCAAGCCGATGCCCCAATGCAGGCGGCGATGAAGTGTGAGTCGTGCCATCGTTGATCGGTGTGAAATTTGTCTGCGCAAGTCGTGCGAACTCTCTGCGCGGATAGTGCGAACGATCTGCGCTTGTCGTTTGAGCCGTCTGCCCTTGTGCGTTTAGAGGTGTTTTACGATGAGGTGCTCGTTATAGGGTTTCTACTTGTGGCACAAAGCCTTCTCGGCGCATCCAGACTATGGCATTAAGCCAATGCTCTCGTGAAATACGCTGTTTTGATTCATGCCAGTTGTTTAGTACCTCGTTCACAATGTCGTTTTCAGTACAGGATTTGCCAGCGTGCAGCAAGTCTTCCCACGCACTAAATAGTGTAGCAACGATTTCACACTGTTCGGTGGTCATGGTTCGGAAGGTTTCTGTTATTTTATCTAAAACAGAGGCACAGCCAGCATAGTATTTGTTGAAGTATTTCTTATGGTTACCCCGACGCTGCAAGGGAATATACACGATACGCCCACCTACATTCTTCGCTTCAAACCATCCTTGCCTTTTCAATTGTCCATCAATGGAACGCAGCGCACGATTGTCATACGGACCAGCAGCATCACGATGATAGTGCGTATCCAACTCTATTCGGCATAGACGCTCTGCAAGAAATAGCATCTTCATCATTTTCACATGGCCAAAGGTAGGCTCTTCGCACAGTCTATCGGCTATTTCTGCTGCCACCACGCTCCTTTTGAAATAGGCATTCGCCTTTCTCGCCTTAGATTCACTTGCAGACTCTACCAACCTTATTTTCCCCGTAAGCAATTGCTGCATCATGCCTTGCTTTATCTGCTCATACTTGGCTTTCTTGGCTTCGAGAGCAGCGATGGCGTTGTCCATTGAGGTAAGGACGGAAGCGATGGCAGATTGTTCCTTATAGGAAGATGGCACTGTGTATAGTATGTTCTTCAAACTATTTGTATGAAGATGAATAATAGTTATACCTTGCGTCTTATCGGCAACCTTTGACTTATCTACTTCGGATATTAAAGTTGCCCAAAAATACGAATCTTGATTGTTTTTCTTTTTCCTAAGAATAATTATATCTCCTCCAAGAAGTACACTATCCTCATTTATTGCAACAGCCTTAACAAGGTCAATACCTTTTGTTGTAGTTGAAGCAGGCATCAACACATCTCCTATTTTTGACAAAATGCCCTCTGGATAATTTGTCTTATGGAAATGCCTATTTGTAATGTAGTTAAAGCGAGTAAAGATTTCACCGTACAACATACATTTGTAAATACCATCAATACTTATTTTTTCCTTTGACAAACCATTTCCTTTTTTTAAGTCAAAAATCGTATCAAGTTCTATTTCCACCCACGGCTCGTTAAACCCGTTAAGACGCTTTTTTCCTGTAAGGAGTTGCTGCATAGTGCCTTGCTTGATATTCTTCTTTTTCTCAATCAATTTATCAAGCGAAGAAATCAAGTTGTCAATAGAAGTCAGTGCAGATGCAATGCGCGTTTGCTCGTCGAGTGGAGGTAATACCATTTGAACAGTTGCAAGAGTCTTACTTGTTATATGAACAACTGCATCACCTTGACCTCTCAATGCTTTTTGACTGATAATATATTTATCGTTCATTAAGAAGCCCAAAAACAACGGATTATTATCTTCGAGATTTGGATTTACAATAATAATGTCACCACCAGCATATGCTTCTTCATTACCAACAAAAGCGACACATTTACCAATGTCTTCCTTCGTCTCACCAGATCCAGTAAACAAAAGTTCACCATACTGAAGTTTTCTAGACGTTTTCGCAACTTCTTTTGAAATGAATGATTGAAAACTCTTGATATAGTTATCGTAATCTTTATAAATCTCACCATATCTAACACAAGGAATGTTTCCCGTACCGCATTCTGCACGAGAAATACCTTTACCTTTTGAAATCGGACCTAAGTCTTGAATTGTAGCATCTTTCCAATCTTCAGGAAAAAGCCCTATCTCCGTCTCTTTGAACCTTGTTTCTTTCATGCCTTCAAAGGTTTAGAGCGTGAAGCCCATTTCTTTCAGATACTCCCCCACTTCTTTCTCATAGCGGGCCAGATTTTGCTCTAATGCTTGCATCGTATCTTCGTAACGCTCTGCAAGGGTTGCCACATCGGTAGCAATGCGGTGGGTGACCGACTGCATCAGCGCCTCACAACGACCGACCACGCTTGAGAGCCACTTGCGTTCCACCACGAGTGTCTTGATGTCATCCTCGGAGAGTGAGGCATATCGGGCGACAACGGCATCCGTCAGTTCGCTACGCTTCTGCTCCCGCTCCTTGCAGAGTGTCTGCTTCTTCTGAGAGAGGGCGAGCCACTGCTTCAATATCTTGACTTCGGCAGCGCTGATGCCCGCTGTCTTGGCATTCTTAATCGCCTTCTTGACATCGGCCGCTTTTACGCCAAGCGTCTTTTCTTCGCCATCGTCATCACCCAAAGAGAATACCTCGGCGTACTGCTCCACGAGTTCGTCCATCTCCGACTGTGTGCCCTCTATCTCTGCGAGAAGGTCGCTGATGGCATTGGTCTCTGCCGCGAAATACTCCTCCAGCACGATATGGATAGGCAGCAAGTCGCACACTATCTCGTCGTACATACAGGCAGACTCCTTCACCTTGACTGCTCGCGTCTTCTTGTCGGTCGTCTCTCTGCGCTTTACGGCTTTTACCTCGGGATAGGTCCAACCGTCGTTGGCTATCATATAGCAATCGTCTTGCATGGTCTCAGCCCAATAGTTGAGCAGCACATCGTAGGTCTCGTAAGCATCAACCAAACCTCTATGGCTCTCAGCCTTAAGGAGCAAAGACTCCGACCAGCAGGCTATCAAAGCCTTGGGACTCGCCCCTTGCCCTACGGCACGCATTTGCGGTGCTATCTCATCGCGCCACTGGCCAAGCATAGCAGCGAATGCTTCGCCCTGGCGCTTGTAGGAAGGGTCGTGGTCTATGGTAGCACCTATGTCCTCGCGAGAAGGCTTCAACGCGTAGTAACCACTGCCATCATCACTAAATAGGCTGACCCTCAGCGAAGGACAAGCCTGCCAATAGACGCCCATACGGTCTATGTCGGCAGCAGGCAGCCCACCGTGCAGATGGGCAGCGATGTCGTGCTGTATCTCGTTGTCCTCGGGCTGTATGTAGCGCGGGATGTTGAGGTTGTAGTCGTTCTTCTCGCTCTCTATTTCGCTCCACTCCACCAAGCGGCAGAAATGAGGTATAGCCCGCTGTGCCTCCCAAGCATCGACGATACGCTTGATGTCTTGCTCGCGCAGACGGTTTTTCGCGCCGTCCTTCATGTAGCCATCCTTTGCATCGATGAAGAAGATACCCTTGCGGCTATCC
>JAGHRU010000203.1 GCA_018066225.1 Candidatus Equimonas enterica | reverse complement strand
TGAGGATAGCGTTCGTGCTTGCGAGGAGGGCTTGTGCCTCCTTGGCGGGGTCGTATTCACTGTTTTCGGACAGGTCGCCCTTGTCGCGGGCTTCTGCGATGGCCGCCGATGCTGCGGGGCGGTCAATAGCTTCCATGTGATGGAGCTGGGCTACCATTTTGTCGTAGCCTTCTTGGGTCATGTATGCCATAGTAGTGTTTTGATTGCTTATAATGTAGAAAAAGCCGAAAGAACTCCCAGCCGTCGTTGGCTTGGAATCCTTTCTCTGTGATGGTATGTGGCGTCTTCTATTTCAGAACGACGGTGCAAAGTTAAGCCTTTTTGCCGATACGGCCAAGCGATGGCGGCGTTTTTTTGCCAAAGTGTTCGCTTGCAAGGGGTTGTGATGGCCGCTGTGGGGCTCTATGGATGCACCACAGGCAGGCCAGCGTCTTCCAAGATGCGGTACAGTCTTTGGCGTTCTTCTTCGCGCCAAAGCCCAGTGTTGGTGGAGTGGATGCCGTGCTCGACGATGATGCGGTGCACGGCAGGCCCCATCTCGCTCTCCCGAAGGGCAGCCCCCGTCCACGAGTCGTGCTGACCATAGACGAATACGATGGGGTGCTGGCTGTTGTGGGGCAAGTAGTCCTCCTTGATGTAGCGCATCAGGGTGTTGTCGTATCGCGCTATCTGGTCGAGGTCGTCGGGGTCTAAACTGTTGTAGATTTGGTTGCCCATATGGCGTATCTCGTCCAGCGTGAAGTGCTGGAAGAGTCGGGTGTCGGCGAGAAAGGAGCAGTCGTAGGCCACAGTCCCCAGTTCTTTGGCGGCTTGGACGTAGTAGGGATATACGGTGAGGTCGCGCGCTTTCTGGGGCAGAGGTAGTCCTGCCAGTCGCTCGTAGAGTCCATCGCCGTCAAAGACGAAATTCACGAGGTCTTCGTCCGTCACCTTGCCCTCGGGCAGGGCCTGCTGCGTCACCCACGCCATCATCTCCTCGTAGGAGTCGAAGTAGTGGGCGTAGTCGCCGCACATATAGGC
>JAGHRU010000037.1 GCA_018066225.1 Candidatus Equimonas enterica | reverse complement strand
CGGCCTTCATCGCCTCCACCGTCCACGTGTCGAGGTCGGCGAGGAAACTGATGTTGCGCTTCTTGACCTGCTGCGACTGCTGGTCGATGTACTCGATGTTCTTGGTCTTCATCAGCGCGATGACCTGTGCGGCCTGCGCCTCGGTGGCAACAACACCGTGCTCGGCGAGCACACGGACGAGCCCCGGAGCGAGATCAGCATCGCTCTTGCGGAAGAGATATTCGCGGTTGAACCACCAGCCCTTGACGTAGTCGAACTTCGCGCCTGCCTTGGAGCATTTCGTCAAGTCGAACTGGTCGATGAGTTCCTGCATAGAGAGGAGTTCCTGCTCCGTGCCGGGGTTCCAGCCCAGCAGGGCGAGAAAATTGACGACAGCCTCGGGCTCGTAGCCGCTTTCGCGGTAGCCGCTGCTGACATTGCCCGTAGCGGGGTCACGCCATTGCAGTGGGAAGACGGGGAAGCCCAGTTTGTCGCCGTCGCGCTTGGAGAGTTTGCCGTTGCCAACTGGCTTGAGCAGCAGAGGGAGGTGGGCAAACTCGGGCATCGAGTCGGCCCAGCCGAAGGCGCGATAGAGCAGCACATGCAACGGGGCTGACGGGAGCCATTCTTCGCCACGGATAACATGGCTCACCTGCATCAGGTGATCATCGACGATGTTGGCCAAGTGATAGGTCGGCAACTGGTCAGCACTCTTGTAGAGTACCTTGTCGTCGAGGACGGAAGAGTTGATGACGACGTCGCCGCGAATGATGTCGCTGACGTGCACCTCCTCACCCGGCTCTATCAGGAAGCGCACGACATACTGCGCGCCTGAGGCGATGAGCGACTGCACCTCCGTCTCGGGCAGCGTGAGGCTGTTGCGCATGAGGCCTCGCGTGGAGGCGTCGTACTGGAAGTTGGGTATCTCGGCGCGCTTGGCATCGAGTTCTTCGGGCGTGTCAAAGGCGATGTAAGCCTTGCCATCGGCCAAGAGCTGATCGACATACTGCCGATAGATATCGCGGCGCTCGCTCTGGCGATAAGGGCCGAAGTCGCCGCCGATGCCGACACCTTCGTCGAAGGTGATGCCGAGCCAGCGGAAAGCCTCGACGATGTAGTCCTCTGCTCCAGGCACGAAGCGCGAGGAGTCGGTGTCCTCGATGCGGAAGATGAGGCTACCGCCCCTCTGGCGGGCGAAGAGGAAGTTGTAGAGAGCGGTACGCACACCGCCTATATGCAGAGGGCCCGTAGGGGATGGTGCGAAGCGCACACGGACAGGGCGAGAATTGTTCATAGCGTAGTCAGATTTATGGGGTTAGGGTTGTGGGGCTTGGTAGGTGTTGTTGCCCTCGAAACGCTGTTCAAAGGCTTGCTTTGTGGCTCGGGCAAGCCAATGCTCGGCCTTCGCCTCGTCCTTGGCTATGCCTACATGGCCTTCACGGTAGCAGTGCCCCAGCAGGCGCATGGCTTCCACGTTGCTGAGGTTGTTGGTCTGCTCGGCCACCTGCTGTATGAGCGCAGCACCTGCTGCCTCGTCCTTGGCGATGCCTTCGCCGGCAAAGAGGCAGAGGCCGAGGGCTTCGGCGGCATCGGGATTGCCAGCCGCCATGGCCTGTTGCAGCAACTCGACGCCCTTTTCAGGCTCTTTCACCACGCCCAGACCTTGGAGATAGCAGACGCCGAGATTGTAAAGCGCAGCAGGGTGACCTTGGTCGGCGGCACGCTGCCACCAGTCGGCGGCTTCGAGTTCGTCTTCGGCCACACCTTCGCCACGGCTGTAGCAGCGACCGAGGACATAGCAAGCCTCTGCGTGTCCCTGCTCTGCGGCTTCGAGGAGTTCATCGACAGCGATGACGAGGTTTTGCTCCACGCCGACGCCTTCGAAGTAAGCCATGCCGATGAAGAAATGACCGTCGGCATTGCCTTGCTTGGCGGCCTTGACGAAGTAGTCGGCTGCCGCCACATCATCTTGCGCCACACCATGGCCACTGCGCAGCAGCATACCTTTGAGGACTTGCGCCTCGGCGAGCCCTGCTTCGAGGGCGCGGTCGAGGTGCTCGTGCACCTTGGCAG
This sequence comes from Candidatus Equimonas enterica, assembly GCA_018066225.1. GTDB lineage: Bacteria > Bacteroidota > Bacteroidia > Bacteroidales > Bacteroidaceae > Alloprevotella > Alloprevotella enterica. The sequence continues at coordinate 2,042 of JAGHRU010000037.1, read as the reverse complement.
CGTCGAGCGCGGTGCCTATGCCTTGCAGATAGCAGGCGGCGAGATTGTAGTGGGCGTAGGGGAAATGGAGGTCAGCACTACGGTGATAGAGGGCGACGGCCTTGGCGGCATCCTGCGCCACGCCATGCCCGTGCTGATAGCAGACACCGAGGTTGAAGAGCGCTTTGGCATCGCCCATATCGGCGGCCTTGGCATACCACTTCACCGCCTCTGCCTGGTCGGCCGTCACGCCGTGGCCACGCTCGTAGCAGCGACCGACGCAGCGGGTGGCCTCTGCGTGGCCAGCCTCGGCAGCGCGACGGTAGAGGCGCAAAGCCTCATCGTAGTCGGGCGCGAAAGCATCTTTGCCGAGGCCGCTCTGGCCAGCCTCCATACGCTCGGCGAGGCAGTACAGGGCTTCGACATCGCCGCCCTCGGCCATGCGACGCAGGGCTTTGAGCGAAGACTCGGCCGTAGGCGTCTGGGACTTGCGCGAAAAGAGAGAAAGTAGGCTCATAATAGGGAGAAGAAAAGAGAGAAACGTTATCGGCTGTGTATCAGCCTCTTGCGACAGTCATTCGCCGCTGGGCAGACCGTGCGCACGCTCTGGGCAGATGGTTTACAGCGTCTGCGCAGACAGTTTGCAGCGTCTGGGCAGGTCACTAATCGACGATGAGCATCACGTCGCCAAACGTACCGAACTTATAGCCTTCCTTCACGGCGGCTTCGTAGGCGTGCATGGTCTGCTCGTAGCCACCGAAAGCAGCGGTGAGCATCAGCAGCGTGGAATAGGGCAGGTGGAAGTTGCTGAACATGGCATTGGCGATGCCGAAGTCGTAAGGCGGGAAGATGAACTTGTTGGTCCATCCCTCGTACTCTTCGAGACGACCCGCTGTGCTGCAAGCGGCTTCGAGGGCACGCTGCACGGTGGTGCCGACGGCGCACACCTTGCGACCCTCGGCCTTGGCCTTATTGACGATGTCGCAGCACTCGCGGCGCACAAACATCTGCTCGCTGTCCATCTTATGCTTGGTGAGGTCTTCCACGTCAGTATTGCGGAAATTGCCCAAGCCGCAGTGCAAAGTGACGAAAGCGTTGTCGATGCCCACGATTTCCATACGCTTCATCATCTCTCTGCTGAAATGCAGGCCAGCGGTAGGCGCGGTGACAGCACCTTCGTGCTCGGCGAAGATGCACTGGAAGCGTTCCATGTCCTCGGGCTCGGTGGGTCGCGTAATCATCTCATGGGGCAGCGGTGCTTCGCCAAGGGCATAGAGCGAACGCTTGAACTCGTCGTGGTCACCGTCGTAGAGGAAGCGCAGGGTACGGCCACGGGAGGTGGTGTTGTCGATGACCTCGGCCACGATACTCTGATCCTCGCCGAAGTAGAGTTTATTGCCGATGCGTATCTTGCGGGCTGGATCGACGAGCACATCCCAGAGGCGAAGTTCGGGGTTGAGTTCGCGCAGCAGGAAGACTTCGATGCAGGCACCCGTGCGCTCCTTCTTACCATAAAGACGTGCGGGGAAGACCTTGGTGTCGTTGAAGACAAAGACATCGTGTTCGTCGAAGTAGTCGAGCATGTCGCGGAAGGTGCGGTGCTCGATGTCGCCACTACGGCGGTGGAGCACCATCATGCGCGACTTGTCGCGACGGTAGATGCCCGTTTCGGGGTCGTAGCCTGTGGGATATTGAGCGATAAGTTCTTCGGGAAGTTTGTACTTGAACTGGGCAAGTTTCATGACATTATAGGTTTTGTGTGATTTGTTCGGGAGAGAAGGTGTCCAGCGCGAAGCATTGGGCGAGGTCGTAACGCCCCACACGGGTGCGCTGCAATGCGGTGAGGTGAGCACCGCTGTGGAGAGCCTGGCCGATGTCGCGCGCCAAAGAGCGGATGTAGGTGCCCTTGCTGCACGCCACACGCAGCGAAAGCGAAGGCTGCCCCGCGAGCTGACAGTCCAACAGATTTATGCTGCTGATGTGCACAGGCTTGGGCGCTAACGCCACCTCCTTGCCGTCGCGGGCGAGGTCGTAAGCACGCTTGCCCGCCACCTTGCAGGCAG
>JAGHRU010000204.1 GCA_018066225.1 Candidatus Equimonas enterica | reverse complement strand
CCCTCTATCATCCTCATTGCCATTATCCTTGGTCTTGTCGCCCTCTTCGGTGCGCTATCTATCAAAGACGAAGACGCTACCACACAAGGCCAAGCCGACGTGACAGAGGTGCGCATTTCCTCCAAAGTCCCTGGCCGCATCAAGGCAATCCTCGTCGAAGAAGGCCAATATGTGCATGCTGGCGACACTCTCGCGCTACTTGATGCTCCCGAAGTGGATGCCAAGTTGTCGCAAGCCATGGCTGCCGTCGATGCCGCCAGTGCTATCAGTCGCAAAGCCGAGCACGGCACCCGCATAGAGCAACAGCAAGGTGCATACGAAATGTGGCAAAAAGCCAAAGCGGGTCTCGCCAAGGCCGAAAACGACTATCGGCGTGCAAAGAATCTATATGACCAAGGCGTGACGACCAAGAAGATGCTCGACGATGCCACGGTAGGCCGCGATGCAGCCATTGCCACCGAACGCGCCGCCAAGAGTCAGTATGATATGGCCAAAAACGGCGCACAGCAAGAAGACAAAGATGCGGCGTCGGCTCAAACGGCGCGTGCAAGAGGTGCCGTCTCTGAGGTCAATGCCTACAAAGGTGAGACCGTACTGATCGCACAGCAAGACGGAGAAGTGCTGGAAATCTTCCCCCAAATTGGCGAACTTGTCGGCACAGGAGCACCCATTATGACCATAGGGCTGATGGACAAGATGTGGGTGGCGTTCAACATACGCGAGGATCACTTGTCGGGCATTGCTATGAATCAGAAGGTAAAAGCCATAGTCCCTGCACTTGACAACAAGGAAGTAGAACTTGTCGTTTACCAAATGCGTGATATGGGCAGTTATGCGGCTTGGAAAGCCACGAAGACAACGGGACAGTTTGACATGAAGACCTTTGAAGTCAAAGCGCGCCCCACTGCACCGATAGAGGGCTTGCGTCCTGGCATGAGTGTCCTCTTGCATCAGTAAACAGTCAAACTTCAAGGTCGCTCTTTCCTCAATATGAGAACACTCTTGCACGTTGTGCTTCGTGAACTATACCGTATCTCTTCCAAGCGTGAGTACTGGTTTAGCATGCTGGTCGCCCCTTTGGTGTGCGTCTTCTTCTTTACCAGCATCATGGACGAAGGCTTGCCGCACGACATGCCTATCGGCATCGTCGATCAAGACTGCACACCGACCAGCCGCAATCTGGTGCGCAACCTCAACTCCTTTGAGCACATCAAGATAGCAGAAGCCTATCCTAATGTCACCGAAGCGCGTAAGGCTACGCAGCGCGGCGACATCTATGGTTTCTATTTCATCCCCAAGGGGACGACGAAAAAGGCCAATCGGCAAGAATCTCCTGTCGTCTCGTTCTACACCAACTACACTTTCATCGTCGCCGGGTCATTGCTTTACAAAGACATGCGCACCATGTCGGAGTTGGCCTCTGGCGCAGCAGGACGCAAAGTCCTCTATGCTCGAGGGGCAAGCGAGAAGGGTGCTTTGGGCTTTCTGCAACCCATCGTCATCGACTCCCACGCCATCGGCAACCCGACACTCAATTACAGCATTTACCTCTCCAACACCCTCATCCCGGGCGTATTGATGCTCTTCATCTTTATGGTGACGGTTTACAGCATGGGTGCGGAGATTAAGGAAAGCACTGGTGAGGCTTTGCTACGCGCCGCGGGCGACAATCCGCTGCGTGCACTTTACGGCAAATTGATTGCCCATGCCCTCATTTGGATAGGCATCGGCGCCATCTATGTCTTCTATCTCTACGGCGTGTTGCTCTATCCTTGCTATTGCGGTATTCCCACGATGCTGGGCGTGATGGCTCTGGGTGTATTTGCGGCCCAAGGCATGGGGACGCTGATGATATGCGCCTTGCCTTCGCCACGCCTTGGATTGAGTTTTGCTTCGCTTTGGGGCGTCATCTCATTTAGTATCTCTGGCATGAGTTTCCCCGTGATGGCTATGCACCCTATACTGCAAAGCCTCGCATGGCTCTTCCCCCTTCGCCATTATTTTCTGCTCTATGTCAATTGCGCCCTCGATGGTTTCCCCATCATCAATGCTTGGCCCTATGTCATCGCGTTGCTTGCCTTTGCGTTGTTGCCAGCCTTGCTGCCCACGCGTTTCCGTAACATCATGACGAAAATAGCCTACAAACAATGAACAAGTCATTCGCAAGGGAGCTTTACCTCATCTTTCACGACGAAGGTATTCTCATCTTCTTCATCGTCGTGCCTTTGTTATATCCCCTCATATATAGTTTCATCTATACAGACGAGGTCGTGCGCGACGTACCTGTTTGTGTCGTCGATGAGAGTCACTCCGTCGAAAGCCGTAAGTTTATACGGCTGGTCGATGCAACGGCTGACGTGAAGGTCGTCGCCTACGCCAGCGACCAACATGAAGCGCAGAAGTTGCGACGCGAACGCAAAACTTACGGTTATATCTGCATCCCCTCCGACTTTGGCGACCTCATAACGCACGGAGAGCAAGCCCATATTGGTGTGTTCACCGACATGAGCGGTATGCTCTACTACAAAGCCATCGTGATGGCCTCTACCAATGCTTCGTTGGAGATGAACGCGGACATCAAGTTGTCGCGCAGCGAGACCACTACGGCGGAGCAGGACAAGGCCACGGTGTCGCCCATTCGCTATGATGAGGTCGCGCTCTTCAACCCACAAGGCGGTTTCGCAGCCTTCCTCATTCCTGCCGTGCTCATGCTCATCCTGCACCAGACCATGCTGCTCGGTGTCGGCATGAGTGCCGGCACCCGACGTGAGCAACGTCAGCAGCGCATCGCAGCGGGTATGCACGAGGTACACCGTAGCCTCTTCAAGGCTCTGCGCGACGCCCTGCACCGCACTTGGGGACGCTGCTTTGCCTACATCGTCGTCTTCATCCCTGTATCGGCCTATGTCCTTAGCGTCGTGCCACGCATCTTCAATCTGGTGCAGATTGGTTCATTCCCCGATGTCGCTATGCTGATGTTGCCATTCCTGCTGGCCGTCGTCTTCTTCGCCGAGACGATTTCTCACCTCGTCACGCGTCGTGAGACCATCATCCTGCTCATCGTCTTCACCAGTGTGCCGTTGCTCTTCCTCAGCGGTGTGAGTTGGCCGGGGTGTGCACTGCCGCCGTTTTGGCATCATTTTGCGATGTTCTTCCCGAGTACTTTCGGCATCAATGCCTTCGTCAAAATCAACACTTGCGGTGCTTCGCTCGCCGAAGTGCGGACGGAGTACATCAGCCTATGGATACAGGCCGGTGCTTACTTCGTGATGTGCGTCTATCTCACGCTGTGGGAGAAATCACGCGAATACCGACAGGAAATCGCTTGGTTTGAAGAGCCAGATTTATAGCGACTGCAATGGCCCAAAACGATGAGCGCAGACAGTGAAAACTATCTGCGCTCATCGTTGAAACGCTCTGCCCAAATCGTTTTCACGCTCTGGGCAGAGCGCTTTTTGTGCCTTAACGATTGAGAAGAAATCCTACGGCGCGTAGGCTTCGTATGCGTAGTAAGCGCGGTGGCGTTTCGTGTAGGCGATAAGCCGATGAAAGACGGGATTGAGCGAAAGGATGTCGGCGTTGCCTACGACGAAGCAGTGACGGCGTGCACGCGTCAAGGCCACATTGAGTTTACGATCTATGAGCACGCCATTCTCTTCAAAGGTTTGGCTGCTGAGGAAGTTGAGTTGATAGCGGTGCTGCACCGTGAAGCCGTAGATGATATAGTCGCGTTGGCTGCCTTGGAAACGCTCCACAGTGTCGATGGTGATGCCCGAGGCTTCGCTGACGCCCGCTTGCAACAGCGCAGCACGGATAGTCGCTATCTGGCTGCGATAGGGCACAATGATGCCCACACCTGTGGTAGCATCAAAGTCCGCGCCCTCACGCGCTTTAACCTCGGCCACGATGTGGCCTATCGCCGTAGCCTCATGGGAATTAACTTTGTCTGCCATGCAGTCCGAAGGAGAGGACACATGCAAGAAGGCGAAACGATGATTGAGCATACGGGCCACCCCTGTCAGTTTGCGTCGCACGGCAGTCCGCTCCACCTGATGCGGCAATGGCACCACATCGAGTTGCCCCTCATAAAATGCCGTATTGGGAAAGTCTGCTATGCCGCTGTGCATGCGTCCCTGCCTATGCAGGGTATAGACGAGACGCGGATCGCCGCCGTATGTATGTAGCAGCCGTTCGAAGAGTGAGCGGCGGCAATCGGTCAATCCTATGGCACGCAATCGCTCGTCCTCAACTGCACTCTCCGTCTCGCTTTGCTGCACTACGGCCGGCAACTGCTTGTGGTCGCCTATCAAAACAAATCGGCGCACCGCCACTTCGTCGCCATGCATCGCGCTGAGGATACCCAGCAGATGAGGCTCGAGGATTTGCGACGCCTCATCGACTATCGCCAATGAGAACGTCTTGACTTCGAAGAGTTCGGGATGACCAGATATGGCGGCTGTCGTACCGCAGATGATAGGCGTGGAGGCTATGGTCTGGCGCACCTCTCCCAGATGACGGTGATGGGCCAGTCGCTCCTCCATCAAGTAAGGACGCAAGGCTGGCTCGGTCGATAGCGCATGCCCCATACGCAGGAAATCCAAACCCGCTTCGACGAGTTTGCTGCATATCTCATCGACTGCGCGATTGGTGTAGGAGAGCAGCAGCACAGCAGCATTGGGGTTGGCGAGTTCTGCCCGCAACACACTCATCAGGCCAAAGGAAGTCTTCCCCGTACCAGGAGGACCGATGATAAGGAAGAAGTCGCGGGCACACTGGGCACGACTGACCAATGCGGTGAAATCGCCATTTTCGGCCATTTCATCGCAAGTTTCCACCACCTCGGGTGTACGCTGACCGAGGAGCAAATCCCTACGGTGCTGCGGTGCAGAGAGGAAGGCGTAGATGCCACGATAGAGGTGGGCAGAAGCATTAGCGGCATTGTCATGCTCCACCGCCCACGCCCACACCTTGCTGCGCTGAAAAACGAAGGCATCGGCCTGTGCATAGCGTAGCCGCAAGATGAACCCACGTGGCGTAAAATCCTCGATGAAAGCGCGAAAAACGATGCCACGGCACGCATCGGGAGCGTCGGAGACAGGGTAGGGATAGAGCAGGACGATGTCGCCACGACGGAAGTTGCTGCGGTCGAGGTCCCAGTCCGTAGAAAAAGCAAGGGTGACACGCTCCACGCTACGCCCGTGCATAGAGAGCGCTATGATGGAGAGGCCGTAATAGATATCGCCAGCCTCTACTTTCTCATTCAGGTTGCACTGCCACAACGCGGCAAATCCCGAACATTCCTTTTGCCTGTTGCCTATCTTGGAGAGCAGACTCTCACGCTCCACGAACTGCAACATACGCAACACATAAGCCTGTTCTATGGGCTAGGCTTGCCGTATCGGTGCCAAGGTGGCGGCAAGTTGTGGGGCGATAAAGTCGTCCCACAAGCGACCTGTCAGACGGTTGGTGTTAAGGCGCTGGGGCGTTAAAGTGCGGAGACAGCCGAACCCCGTCTCAGCATAGTAGGTCTCACACCACGCCAACTGGTTGCGCACCTTGATGGCACGGCAGAGCAGAGCAGGCGAAGGCGTGATGCGCAGCAAGCCTTTCTCGTACTTGGAGTAGAGCAAGAAGATATCGTCAAGTTCACGCGCTGGCTGCCGATAGCCATAGTGCAAGACGGCACGGTAGAGCAGGAGCTGTGCCAAGTGCTTATCCAAGGCGCGTGGCACCAAAGGGTCGGGGTTGGCAGGGAAAGCCCCTTTGCCCGACTTTTGCTCTATGAGCACTTTGTAGTCACTCTGCATCATATCCATACGCCCCTGCACGCCCAAAGTCTCGCAGACGAAAGAGGGTTCGAGGAGTGTCTTTGCGGCCGTATAGTCTTCTACATAGTACGGCAGCGTGTGCCCTATGAGGTCGCGAATAATGTCGCGCTGGGCACGCGCTTTCTCGTGGGATGTGGCAGGGTCTAAATCCCTGCACGAGAGCATTTGCAAGGCATTGTGCTTGAAGAAATCGCGAATACTCTCGGCGTAATCTTTTTGCTCGCCGTGCACACATTCGTCGAGGAATTGGCTGGCCAGATTACCCAGCAATGTAGCTGCCGTGGGCGTACTGGGGCGCAGACGGTGCATCAAGTGTACCCAAGCCGACTCGGCGTAGGGCTCAAAGCAAGACGCCACCGTGCTGACATCTATCAGGATGTCAGGATCGAGGATGATGAGTTCTGGGAGACAGAGACCGTCTTCCATGCGCACATAGACCAAGTTGAGTTGCATGTTTTCCCTCAGGAGCGTACGCAGATAAGCCCAATCGATGGTGATATCGTTATGATAGAGGTAGCGGTTGTCGGCCGAATAGCATATCTGCAATGCACTACCGTCGGCCGAGGCTTGGGCATAGATATACTCATCGTCCCAACGCTCCACCACACAACGTAGACAATGTGTCGCAAGCGGTTGCCATGTGATAGGCCTATCGTCGGCTGGCAGCAACGCTTGCAACGCCTTTGGCATAAGGCTATCGGGATACAACGCCTGAACGTACTCGGCAATGACTTTAGCGTCGTAGCGCAGGTCGGCCACATCACCATGGCGCAAGAAGAGGTGCTGCCGCGTGGCATTGAGTTGCGCCAATAGCGCACTGCTAAAATGTCTCTGCTTGGCCAGCACCATCAACTTCTGATAGAGGCCACACAGCAGTGCCCCTTCATCAGCCAAGGCTTGCTCGGTAGCGATGCGAAAGATGAGGCGCAAACGATGCGCACGACGCTCATCGGTGAGCGTCGTGTCGCGGCAAAGCGTCAAGAGTTCGTCATAAAACTCTCTCGGCGTCGTAAAGACAGTATTATTGGTCGGTATTGACACTCAATATGGCTCCTGTGACGGGCGAAAAGGTGATGGCAGTCGTAAATTTCTTGTTGAAGAGGTCACCACCAAGATGTTCGATACGGCCAAACTGCGCAATGGGCGTGGTAAGATTGGCCCAGTCTTGCTGCGCGTCGTAGATGCGGATGGTCGCCCGCGAGGGTACGCAGTAGCGCACATCTTCCTCGGCTTTGTTTTTAGCCTTGGGGTCTATCACTTCCTCGGGCAAGGTATGCCCGTCCTTCACTTGTAGGTAGTAAGGCTCACCCGATAGGTCGTCACGCTCCACCATCCCCAAGAAGCGCGAGAAGCGGAAGAGCACTTCGTCCGTCGTATCTCCCGTGGGCATATAGTCAAGCACAAAAGTGTGGGTTTCTTCCGTCGTATTGCCTTTGAAGAGCGACAGCAATGCTGTCTCTTGGGTGTCGAGAGAGGCGAGCATCAATATCAATTGTTCGCCATCCTGGGGCATAAAGTCGGCTTGTCCTTTGGCCAATAAGGCGCGGTTTTCACGGATATCATAAATTTCTGCAGCTGCCAACTCTGCCATTTTAAGTTTGCTGCCCGCAGCGAGGATTTCAGCCGTCTTATAGTCATCGGCATTAAGGAACGTCTGTACGCTACGCTCGTGTCCCTCCACAGACAACACGGGCAGGGCAGGCGCCTCTGCATTGATGGCCAACAGCACACCATCTTCCGACAGACGCACATGGGGCGCAGAGGTCTTCGGCTTCAACTTGACAGAATAGACACGTTCAGGGTCTGCTACGCCGTAGGGGCAAATTTCAATGGCTTTCACCGCCCAATGGTCATAGGCTTGTTGCGCTGTCCCTTCCAAGCGTAAGAAGCGCTCGGCATAAGCGGCATACTCTCCCGGCTCGTAGTGCTGGCGTGTGGCTGTGACCGTGATGTGCAGATGCGTGGACGGCAGATAGTAGGTGATGCCTTCCGTCGTAGTACCTGGGATATAATCGCTGACGCTGGTCTGTGCCGAGAGCGTGAACGCGGCAAACGTAGAGAGCAAAGTTAAGAGTATTTGTTTCATAACTGGGGTGGGGGATAAGAGGAGACAATAGCAACAAAGTCGGCACTACGCAGTAATCTACTTATTGACTTCTTTGACCTTTCTGAACAGATCGGACGCAAAGATAAAGCTGTTGAGACGCTCGTTGTCGGAATGTATCACTTCGTCCTTGGTGCCTTCCCACGCATTCTCTCCCTGATAGATGTAGAGGATATGCTCACCTATGCCCATCACGGAGTTCATATCGTGCGTATTGATGATGGTAGTCATGCCATACTCCTTGGTGATGGAGTGTATCAGTTCGTCTATGACAAGGGAAGTCTTGGGGTCGAGGCCAGAGTTTGGCTCATCGCAGAAGAGGTATTTCGGATTGAGAGCTATGGCACGGGCTATGGCCACACGCTTCTGCATACCTCCCGATATTTCACCCGGGAACTTGTCGCCAGCGTCTTGCAGATTGACGCGATCGAGACAATACTGTGCACGACGGCGACGCTCTTTGTAACTGTCAAAGGAGAACATATCCAGCGGAAACATGACATTCTCCAGCACCGACATGGAGTCGAATAGGGCCGCACTCTGAAATATCATCCCCATCTCACGACGCAGCATCGTACGTTCCCGCTTGTTCATCGTCACGAAATCGCGTCCATCGTAGAGCACTTGTCCGTGTGAGGGAGTGAAGAGGCCGACGATGCACTTCATCAAGACCGTTTTTCCCGATCCCGATTGTCCGATGATGAGGTTGGTATTACCCTGGTGAAAATCGGTGCTGATGTCTCTGAGGACAGTGCGTCCGTCCTCAAAGGTCTTGGATATGCCGCGAAGTTGTATCATGAGAGAATGTTTGTGAGGAAGATGTCGGAGAAAAGGATAAGCATAGAGGAGGCGACGACAGCATCGGTAGAAGCCTTACCCACTTCAAATGAGCCGCCTTCTACGCGGTAGCCATAGTAAGAAGAGACACTGGCGATAATGAAAGCAAAGAAGAAGCTCTTGATGACTCCCATCCAGAAAAACCAGACGTTGAAGTCGTGCTGCAAGCCTTCCGTAAGATGCGCTGGCGTAATGATGTGAGCCACATAGGCTGTGGCGTATGCGCCCAGAAAGCCGCTAATGGTGCTAAATATGACAAGAATGGGTATCATAGTCATCAGTCCTGCTATCTTGGGCAAGATGAGGAAGGAAGCAGAATTGACGCCCATAATTTCGAGAGCATCGATTTGCTGTGTCACGCGCATCGTGCCGATTTCGGAGGCAATGTTACTCCCCACCTTACCAGAGAGTATCAAGCACATGATGCTGGACGAAAATTCCAGAAGGAAAATCTCGCGCGTCACATAGCCACTCGTCCAGTTGGGCATCCAAGCACTCTGAATATTAAGCTTGATTTGGATACAAATCACTGCGCCGATAAAAAAGGAGATGAGCAATACGATGCCTATGGAATCTACGCCGAGCTGCGTCATCTCTTTAAGGTATTGTTTCCAGAACACGCGAAAGCGTTCGGGCACACTGAAGACACGCCCCATAAGTTGTAGGTACTTGCCTAAGGCTGTGAGGTATGATTGGATAAACATAGCGGTAAGAACTTCTATTGAGGAAGAGGTGGTTATTTCTTGGCCGTGTAGAGCGTACTCAGGCCACAAGTAAAGCGGCGGAAGCTGACATCACGGTAGCCAGCCTTCGTTATGATGTGCTGCATCTTCTCGCCTTGGGGGAAAGCCTCCATCGTGGCAGGCAGATAGGAATAGGCCTTGCCGTCGCGAGAGATGAGACGCCCCACAAGGGGCATCCACACATGAGCGTAGAGCCAAAACAGATGGCGCATGGGGAAATGCTGTGGTGCCGTGAGTTCGATGATGACCAAGCGACCTTCTGGCTTCAACACACGACGCATCTCGGCGAGTCCCTTGTCGAGGTCGGCAAAGTTGCGCACCCCATACGCCACCGTCACAGCATCAAAGGTGTTGTCGGCTGCGCTGAGCGAGAGACAGTCATCCTTGGCAAAAGTGATGACATCGGCAAGTCCTGCCTCCTGCACCTTCTGCCGTCCGACGGCTATCATGCCTTCCGAAATATCGACTCCCCGTAGCGACTGCGGCTGTAGCAATCGGGCAGCCAAGATGGCGAAGTCGCCCGTACCCGTAGCCACGTCGAGGATGTGCTGCGGCCGATGGGGCAGCAGTGAGCGGATGGCGGCACGCCGCCAGCGATGGTCTATACCGAGCGAAAGGAAGTGGTTGAGCAGGTCGTAGGAATGGGCGATGCCGTCAAACATACGCGCCACCTGCGTCCCTTTGGCTTCGGTGTCGTTGTTAGGCTTGATTTGTTCTTGTCGGTAAGTCATCGTACACAGATAGCGTCAGTAACATGAAAACCATTGAGGAAATCGGCGATTTCCATGCGTTTCTTTCCTGCCAGTTGTAGCGTCAATACGCGCAAGTAGCCATCGCGAAGCGCAATGCGCATCGCCCCATCTTCGATGATGACAGCGCCCACCGTATCGTCGTGCTGAGAGAGCACGTAGTCGGTGCGGAAAATCTTCAACGTGAGCGGTTTAGCGTCACCCACTTGAAGTTCTGTCCAAGCCGCCGGATAGGGCGAAAGACCACGGATGAAGTCATAGACTTGCTTGGCATCTCGTGTGAAGTCGATGCGGCAAGTGTCCTTGAAAATCTTGGGAGCATGGCGCAGCACTTGCCCCGCCGCCAATTCGCACTGCGGCTGCGTAGAGAGCGTGCCTGCCATCACTGCATCTACCGTGCGCACCACGAGGTCTGCTCCCACCGTCATCAGTTTGTCATGGACGATACCGGCATCGTCGGTCGTGGCGATAGGTACAGGCACACGCTCTATGATGCGTCCTGTGTCGATGTCATGGTCAAGGAAGAAGGTGGTCACGCCTGTCTGCGTCTCACCATTGATGACAGCCCAGTTGATGGGGGCAGCCCCACGATACTGCGGCAGCAGCGCAGCGTGGAGATTAAAGGTGCCGCGCGGTGGCATAGCCCACACCACTTCGGGGAGCATACGAAAAGCCACGACGACTTGCAGGTCTGGCTGCCACGCCCGCAGCGCGGTGAGGAATGTTTCGTCACGAAGTTTCTCAGGTTGCAACACGGGGAGATCGTGCGCCACGGCATACTGCTTGACTGGTGACGCGGCAACTTGGCTCTGATGTCGGCCAATGGCTTTGTCGGGCATTGTGACGACACCAACGACGTTGTAGCCACCTTCGACCAACGCCGCGAGGCTCTGCACCGCAAAGTCAGGCGTCCCCATGAAGACGATGCGTAGGTCTTTCTTATCTGTAATGGTCTGCATATAAAAACATTAAGGGGTCACTACTTCATACCATACTCCTCGGGCAGACGCAGAAGTCCTGCTGCGAGATAAGTGATGGGTACGAGGCAGAGAATGAGAATAAAGAAGTTGTAATAGCCCATCAACTCTTGCAGCGCACCTGCTGCGAAGCCGGGCAGCATCATGCCCAGAGCCATAAAGCCCGTGCAAAAGGCAAAATGCGCTGTCCGCGACTCGCCTTGTGCGAAATAGAGCATATACATGGTGTAAGCAGCAAAGCCACAGCCGTAGCCAAACTGCTCGATGAAGATACAGATGCTCGGTGCAGCAAGACCTTCGGGCTGGAAATAGCCTAAATAGAGATAGAC
>JAGHRU010000070.1 GCA_018066225.1 Candidatus Equimonas enterica | reverse complement strand
TCCTTATCCACTGCCTTGACATATAGTGTATTTACTTCATTGCCATTTTTGTTATTCGTTTTTTTCTTACTAATTAAACTAATTGCGCTGAAACTATCAATACCATCATTTATTGCCCATGCAGATGCGTATATACACAATGTATATAGTACCATTATTATCGTCATAATAAACCAAAACGAAAACCCATACAGGTAAAGCATTTTATGCGCATCCTGTATTTCTTCGCATGCCATAGAACAACCGCGAAAAAGTAATATAAATGCGAGTACACTTACTGTTCCCCTTATGTAACTATGCTCTTTTAGCACAAACGCTAATGGCGTTAAAGCGATTACCGCACATGCTTCTGTGATAAAATATACTGGTACACTTACACCGATTAGTATTGCAATGATATAGATAAATTCCAACCCTGCAATTTGTTCTACGGCAGCCAATATAATGCTATTGGCCAAATATATTATGCCAAACACATACGCTACCGACACCAACAATAGAAACACCTTATTATAGCTTTCCAACTTGTTCATGTCCTTCTTTAATTTTTTTGTCTATCCATTTTCCGCATTTCTCTGCAAACTCGTTTTCTCTTCCAGATGCTCCTCGACATATCTCTGATGGTTCCATTCTTTGACGCAAAGCGCAAGCCATATAATAATAACTACCGCTATCGCTAACCAATATCTAACGATATGTCTAATTGGTGTTCTATAATTCATGTGTATCCGGTGTATCACGAATTTCACATATATATATAGTGCTCTCATACTATTTCTTATTCGTTATCGCTTCAAACAGTTCGCTCTGCTTCTGAAAAAACTCGCTTTGCTTGCGCAGGAGCTCACTCATCATATCTGTTGTGAGGTTTATTGACACGCTCGCTCCTGCTCCTACTGCTGCGCCTGCTCCTATTGACACCCCTGCACCGACATTGGTGTCGTGGCTGTCGATGGTGATAGACTCACGCAGCATCGGACCTTCACCGCGCAGCAGCCACTCCGCCGAGATGTCGGGGTAAGCCTCCGCGATGGCAAACAGCCACTTCGCCTGTATGTCCGTGCCATTACGAATTGCGCGCGAAATTACACCGTCACTGCATCCGATAACTTTCTCAAATCTACGGATTGTTATCCCTTTGTTTTGCAAAATAGAGCTTACAATATCGGTTATTTTCATAATAAATGTGGAGATTTTTCAAATTTCATTTGTGCTTTGTTATGGTGTCGCAGGCGATAGGGACGCGAATAGGTCGGGCTGCTGTGGTGCTGCTTTGGGACTTGTCTGCCAGCCGAGCAGGCGGCCGATGTCTTCCGCCGAGGTGATGGCGTGGGCTTCGCCTCGGGCGATAAGTGCGTTGCAGCCTGCACTGTAAGGGTCGGTGATGCGACCGGGAATGGCCATGACTTCGCGGTTGTAGTCCGTAGCAAGGCCTGCTGTGATGAGGCTGCCGCCGTGGGCTGCACTCTCCACCACGATGGTGGCGTCGGTGAGTCCTGCGACGATACGGTTGCGTCGCACGAAATTGATTTTTTCGATATGGGTGCCCGAGAAATGCTCTGTCAGGAGTCCGCCTTGTCGGGTCATCTCTGCCGCGCTCTGACGATGCGCTGGCGGGTAAATCTGGTCCAGTCCGTGCGCCAACACGCCGATGGTCTCCATGCCTGTTGCCAAGCACGCGCGATGGGCGTGGATGTCTGCGCCGTAGGCCAATCCGCTGACAATCACGCAACCTGGCGCAAGGCGGGCAATGCCTTCCACCAGAGTTTGGCAGAGCGCTTGCCCGTAGGGTGTAATCTGGCGCGTGCCGACGATGGCGACCATGTGGGATGCGTCGAGATTGGCTGTGCCGCGATAGAACAGATGGAGTGGCCCGTCGCTGCAAGCCATGAGGCGATGGGGATAGCCTTTCTCACTACGGATGAGCACTTTGATGTCGTGGGCATAGCAAAACGCCAACTCCTCCTCAGCACGCGCTCTGGCTGTGGCGATGGCACTCGGCAGCAAGGCTTGTCGTAGCCGTTCGCGCGAAGCGGGCTGCATGTCGGCAAGGGCTGTCGTGGGCTGCTCCAAAAGGACGGAAATCTCGCCGCTGAAATGCTCAAACAGACTGCGGCGCATGGTGTCGGTAAGGCCTGGCAGCCGGCAGAGCGTGAGGGTGTCGATGAGGGTGGATGGCGGCATCGTTGGTGGACTTATGCGTCAGCCTCGGTCAAGGCTTCGCGGATGCTGAAAAGGTGGGAAATCTGTGCGCTGTAAGTCGGATTGCTGTGCAACTGCTGCGCCAGTGCGCAATAGTGCTGCACGGTCGTGGGGAGGTCGGGGATGTAGAAGCCCGCGTTGAGGCGCAGCGATGACGGTAGTGAAGTCTTGTGTGCTTCAAACCATTGCGTGATTTCGGTGATTTGGGCGTTGGTGTAGGTCTTTTGTGACATAGCCTTATGGGGTGTGAGGGTGCGTTAGGGTAGGGCACAAGTGCAAAGGTACGACATTTTGCGAGAACGGACAAGGGCTGTTGGGAGTAATCTTTTGCCCATGTAGTGTCCTCTTTTTCGGTATGCCGTGAAAACTTAATGCGTTTTAAGGCGCTGAGAATGTCCGCTTGGCGTAGGTCGTAAGGGGTGCTGCGATGCGCGATGTGGGCAGATGGTGACAACGAGCGTGCACGGTCTGCCCACGCCGTGCGCGGCAGAAGGCTCTTTCGCTTCCCTTATAGCGGAAATAAAGTGATGAATTGGGTTGAACGGTCTGCCCAGAGAAGAAAAACAGTCTGCTCTTGCCATGTATTTTGTCTGCCCAAATCGTGACGACGGACTGCCGAAACATGGCCTCAGAACGCTCCTTGGGGTGAAAACTACGACGCAAATAGCGTTGGTGGATATGTCGGAAAGTGGTGCTGGTCGGCTCATGCCCGAAAAACACCAACGCCATCGGCATCACAAAAATAATACGCGCGCGATTTGCTCGCGTGGGCGAAAAGTTGTAATTTTGCACGGCATTGAAAGTCACTAAAACTAACTCATACGATGAAAGATATACGTTTAGAAATCGATAAGGCCCTAAGTAGCCTTTCCTCTGATGCAGTAAGTACTCTCGAGCCTGCCGTGCGCCGTGCGCAGCAGACCCTTGCCGATGGCACTTGTGAGGGCAACGATTTCCTCGGTTGGCTCCATCTGCCTTCGACGATTTCCGAAGAACTGCTAACTGATATCAAAACAACCGCTGCCACGCTACGCCAAAACTGCGACACCATCGTCGTGGCAGGTATTGGTGGGTCGTATTTAGGGGCGAAAGCCATCATCGAAGCCCTTTCCAATTCCTTCGAGTGGCTGAAGGCTGGGGGCGAGCGACCTGCTGTGCTCTTTGCAGGTAATAATATCAGCGAAGACTATTTGGCCGAACTCTCCGACCTGCTGCGTACACGCCGCTTCGGCATCATCAATATCTCCAAGAGCGGCACGACGACGGAGACGGCACTTGCCTTCCGTCTGCTGCGGGCGCAGTGCGTGGCGCAGCGCGGTGCTGACGAGGCACGCAAGGTCATCGTGGCCATTACCGATGCCCGCAAAGGTGCTGCGCGCACCACGGCCGACAAGGAGGGCTACAAGTCGTTTGTCATTCCCGACAACGTAGGCGGTCGCTTCTCCGTGCTGACGCCAGTAGGCTTGCTGCCCATTGCCTGCGCAGGTTTCGACATCGATGCGCTCATTGAGGGCGCACGCCGTATGGAGCAGCAGGCAGATGCGCCGGGTGGCATCATAGAGCAGTATGCGGCGGTGCGCAATGCCCTCTACCGCAGCGGCAAGAAGATAGAAATCCTCGCCAATTATCACCCCAAACTGCATTACCTCGGCGAGTGGTGGAAACAGCTCTTCGGCGAGAGTGAGGGCAAGGACGGCAAAGGCATCTTCACCGCGGCCGTAGATCTTACCACCGACCTCCACTCCATGGGACAATGGATACAAGACGCCGAGCGCACCATCTTCGAGACCGTGATTTCGGTGGAGACACCGCGCTATAGCCTCCTCGTGCCCCACGATGACGAAAACCTCGATGGACTCAATTTCCTCGAAGGTCAGCACGTGGACCATGTCAATAAGATGGCCGAACTGGGCACGCAACTGGCACACGCCGATGGCGGTGTGCCGTGTCTGCGTCTCGTGCTCCCTTGTCTTGACGAATATAGCCTCGGACAGTTCATCTACTTCATGGAGCGTGCCTGTGGCATCAGCGGCCTCGTGCTTGGGGTCAATCCGTTCAACCAGCCCGGCGTGGAAGCCTATAAGAAGAATATGTTTGCGCTGCTCGGTAAGCCGGGCTACGAAGCCGAGAGCGCAGCCATACGCCAACGCCTGGGAGAGTGAACGACAAGTACTTACAGGCCATAGCGCGATATGCTGAGGCTCACGGTGGGTTGCGTCCTGCGCCGCGTGCCGTACTCTTCGACATGGACGGCGTGCTCTTCGACTCTATGCCGCTCCACGCCCGCTCTTGGAGCGAAGTCTGCGCCAAATATGGACTGCCTATGCGCCCCCTGGAAGCCTTTATGCACGAAGGGCGCACAGGTGCCAGCACCATCAACATCCTCAGTCAGCGTCACCGACACCGCGACGCTACGCCCGAGGAGGTGGCCGCGATATATGCCGATAAGTGCGCGCTCTTCAACACCTATCCCGCCGCCCCCAAGATGGCTGGCGCAGAGCAACTGCTCGCCAAGGTGCGTGCCGATGGGCTGACCATCGTGGTCGTCACTGGCTCGGGACAAGCCACGTTGCTCCGTCGCTTGCAGACCAACTTCCCGGGCTTCTTTGCCGAGCATCTCGTGGTCTCCTCCAAGGATGTCAAGCATGGCAAGCCCGACCCCGAGCCCTACCTTATGGGGCTCGCCAAAGCGGGTGTAGCCGCCCACGAAGCCCTCGTGGTGGAGAATGCGCCATTAGGCGTGAAAGCTGCGCATGCGGCTGGCATCTTCACCATAGCGGTCAATACAGGGCCGCTGCCTCCAGAGGCTTTGACCGAGGAGGGAGCAGACCTCTTGCTGCTTTCTATGCAGGCACTCGCCGAGGCGTGGCCGTGCCTCTATCACACCTTACGACAAAACACAACATTATCATGAATAAACTCCTCTGCACCGTGGCTTTGGCACTCTGCTGCCTCGCCCCCTCCAACGCAGTGGCGCAACAGGCTACTGCTTCCAACATTACCGTCAAAGATGTCACCTCGGGTGCCTTCTATGCCGACGGCATCAGCGGCGTACACCCTCTGCTCGATGGTGAGACATTCTCCCAACTCAGCGAAGACGGCAAGCGCATCACCCGCTCCTCCTTCAAGACGGGAGAGCAAGTCGGTGTCCTCTTCGATGTCGCTACGGCGCGTGGCGACGTGAAGCTTGACAAGATAGATGCCTACATCATGAGCCCTGACGAGCGACGCATCCTCCTGCGTACCGAGACCGAGAAAGTCTATCGCCGTACCACCCGCGCCATCTATTACGTCTATGATGTCGCTACGCAGCGTTTCTCGCCGCTGAGTGATGGCGGTAAGCAGATGTCGCCGCGTTTTTCGCCCGACGGCAACGTCGTAGGCTTTGCACGTGACAACAACCTCTTCGTCGTCAAACTCCTCTACGGCGGCGCAGAGACCCAAGTCACCAAGGACGGTGAGTGGAACAAAATCATCAATGGTATCCCCGACTGGGTGTGCGAAGAAGAGTTTTCGACCAACTGCTCCTTTGACTTCTCTGCCGACTCTGAGATGCTGGCGTGGATACGCTACGACGAGAGCCACGTCCCTGTGTATAGCATGCAGGAGTACAAGGGGCTGTCACCCGAGTTGAAGCAATACGCTGACTATCCTGGCGAATACGCCTACAAATATCCTATTGCGGGAGCCGAGAATGCCAAAGTCACCGTAATGACTTACGACCTTAAAAACCGCACGACACGCACAATGGATGTGCCGCTCGATGCTGACGGCTATATCCCTCGCATCATCTTCACCAGCGATGCTGACAAACTGGCTGTCGTTACCCTCAACCGCCATCAGGACTGCATGAACCTCTACATGGTCAATCCTCGCTCTGGTGTGGCCAAACTGGCCTTGCAGGAGAAGAACAGCAAATATCTGCGCGAGTCGGCCTACAATGACCTGCAATTCTATCCCGATGGTCACTTCATCATGATGTCGGAGCGCACGGGCTATCAGCATCTCTATTGGTACACCCTCGGCGGAAAATTGGAGCGTACGCTCACCAGTGGCAATTATGAAGTCACCGACTACTATGGCTACAATGCCAAGGAGCAGAAGTTCTATTTTGCCTCTGCCGAGGAGAGCCCCCTGCGCCGTGCAGTGTATAGCGTCGATAAGGCGGGTAAGAAGCGTAAACTCTCCACGGAGACGGGTACGAATAGTGCGATATTCAGCACCAGCATGAAGTATTTCATGAACGTATATAGCAGCGCTACACAGCCCGATGTGACGACCCTGCGCGACAATACGGGCAAGGTGTTGCGTACGCTTATCGACAACGCAGACCTCAAGGCCAAAGGCGATGCCGTCTTGGGGCAAAAGGAGTTTTTCACTTTTACCACAGCCGACGGCGTGCAACTCAATGGCTATATGGTCAAGCCGCGTGATTTCGACCCTGCGAAGCAATATCCTGTCGTGATGTATCAGTATAGCGGTCCTGGCTCACAGGAGGTGAAGGACGCTTGGAGCACAGGCTTCTATCCGGGGGCTTGCTTGGAGAGTATGTGGGCTGCCGATGGTATCATCTGTGCCTGCGTCGATGGACGTGGCACAGGGGCACGTGGTGCAGACTTTGAGCGTTGCACCTATCTCAACCTTGGCGATTTGGAGTCGCACGACCAAGTGGAGGCTGCCATCTATCTGGGCTCTTTGCCTTATGTCGATAAGCAGCGCATCGCTATCTGGGGTTGGAGTTTCGGTGGTTTCAATACCTTGATGGCTATGGGCGAAGGCCGCGATGTCTTCCGCTGTGGTGTGGCCGTTGCAGCCCCCAGCAGTTGGCGCTACTACGACTCTGTCTATACCGAACGCTATATGCGTACACCGCAAGAAAATCCTACGGGATATGACCTTAACCCGCTCAGCCGTGCAAAGACGCATCACGGCAGTCTGCTGCTCATCCATGGTACTGCCGACGACAACGTCCACTACCGCAACTGTACTGAGGAGGCCGAAGCACTTGTTCAGGCCGATAAGCAGTTTGAAATGCAGATTTATACCAATCGCAACCACTCCATCTACGGCGGCAACACCCGTCACCACTTGATGCAGCGTATCACCGACTTCCTGCACCGCGAACTCTTGGGCAAATAATGTCAATACTGCTGCATACGCCATGCCGCTATTAGCCCCTATCCTCCGTCAGCCGTGCTTGCAGTTTGCCTACAACGCCAAGGGCGAGTTAGTGCACGTCGATACGGTCCCCAGGGGGAAGAATTGTGGGTGCTATTGTCCCGAGTGTCATGCTTCTTTGGTGGCCAAGAATGGTAGCCTATGGAAGCAGCACCATTTCGCACACGCCCAAAACACGGCGTGCAGCGGTGCGCCAGAGACGGCGCTCCATCTGCTGACCAAGGACGTGTTGCAGCAGACCTGCGCGCTGATGTTGCCGCATTATGGCGATGTGTTCTCGGGAGGTCTGCAACGTTTCTCGCGCATGGAAGTGGAGGAACGTCATGACGCCAGCAATCTGCAGCCCGACTGTGTGGGTGTGGTGAGGCATCAGCAGCACGACGATGAGGCGCGGTTGCTGATAGAAGTCCGCGTTCATCACGCTGTCGATGCCGACAAGATGGCGAAGATACGCGCATTGGACTTGCCTTGCATCGAACTGGATATGCGCCGGTTCTTGCATGCCAAATATCAGCGTAGCGACATCGTCCATTTCCTCCTGCATAGCAAGTCTGACCGACGCTGGCTCTCCAATCCGCGTATGGCGCACATGCAGCAAGAGCATGAACGGCAAACGCAGCAGACTGCTCGCCAGCGCATGACCATGCTGCGCGTGAGAGAGCGTGAAGTGGTCCAGGCACACAAGGGTAGCCGATTGACCGATATGCTTGAATGTCAGCGCTGCCAATATCGTGAGCAGCCGCAAGACTTATCGCCAGAGACACCCTGTCGGCACGCTTTGGCGGTGTTGCCCTACCGTCCCGTGCCGCAATGTACCTATGTCGTGTGCGGCCGTGACTGCACTGATGAGCAAAAGTAAATGTCTGTATGAAATATCTTATCGCTTCCGATCTCCACGGTAGCCGTCCAGCCTTGCTGCACCTCTTGCAGTATTACGACGCAGTCCACTGTGATATGTTGCTCTTGTTGGGCGACTTGCTCAACTATGGGCCACGCAATGGGCTGCCCGATGGTCTGGATCCGATGAGCATCGTTTCGCTGCTCAATAGCCGCTCTCGCGACATCGTCTGCGTCAGAGGCAACTGCGACAGCGAGGTGGATCAAATGCTCTTTGACTTCCCGATGACGGCGACCTATGCCGTGGTGGTGGATGATGGGGTGCGACTATTCTTGACCCATGGCCATGTTTATAATCCTGACCGCTTGCCGCAGTTTCACACTGATCTCTTCTGCCAAGGACATACCCACCGTTGGCAGTTGCAGAGCGCAGATGGTGAGCAGCCTTGCCTGCTCAATGTCGGCAGCCCTACATTTCCTAAAGATGACAATCCGCCCACTTTTGCGACTTACGAAAAGGGACTTGTGCGTGTGCTCCATGCAGAGACCTATGCTGTCCTCTCCGAGTGTCGCATCGGGCGCAATTAGAAAGCAACAAATACATATTTAATAATAAGAGGCTGGTGAGCGCGTAAGATGTCTCACCCTCTGCTAAAAGCAAAGCAAACCAATATGTTTGAAAACCTTAGCGACAGACTGGAACGGTCATTCAAAATACTCAAAGGTGAAGGTCGCATCACCGAAATCAACGTAGCCGAAACCCTCAAAGATGTGCGCCGCGCCTTGCTGGATGCCGATGTTAATTACAAAGTGGCCAAGAGTTTCACAGAAGATGTGAAGCAGAAAGCGCTCGGCATGAATGTCTTGACTGCCGTGAAGCCTTCGCAGTTGATGGTGAAGATTGTACACGATGAGTTGGCAGAACTTATGGGCGGCAGTGAGGCTGCTATCAAGTTGGAGAGCCATCCTGCCGTTATTCTTATGGCAGGTCTCAATGGTGCTGGTAAGACTACACTCAGTGGTAAACTGGCTCTTATGCTCAAGAATAAGCGCAACCGTCATCCACTCTTGGTGGCTTGTGATGTCTATCGTCCTGCTGCCGTGGAGCAGTTGCGCGTACTGGCGGAGCAGGTCGGAGTACCTATCTATATGGACCTCGAAGAGAAGGATCCTGTCAAGATAGCCCGTGCGGGCATACAGGAGGCCAAGGCCAAGAGTTATGACACGGTCATCATTGATACTGCTGGTCGTCTGGCTGTTGATGAGCAGTTGATGCAGGAAATCGCTGCCATCAAGGAGGCTGCGCAGCCCGATGAAACCCTCTTCGTTGTGGACGCTATGAC
>JAGHRU010000199.1 GCA_018066225.1 Candidatus Equimonas enterica | reverse complement strand
ACTCCAATCTACTCTACCACGCTTCCGTGCCCATGAATGCCGATGGTACGCTCAAGACTGTCCACATCGACGATGCCATCAACGGCAAAGGCAAAGCCCTCCTCGACCAAATAGAAACACGTATCCGCTTAGCCTTTGCCAGCCACCACAGCCACCAGAAACGCGATCATGCCATAGACTTCTTCTGGTACTTATGGTGCGGGCCCGACTCTCCGGTGTTTGACAAAGCCAAAATGGCCACCTTCGAGCGTTATTTCATCGCCGACAAGGCTACCCATGAGGAGCCATCGGGACAGTATTATCACCTGCGCGACAACGAGAAGACGGCAGACACCATTATGGATGACTTCGGGGTCAAAGGTAGGCAACGCCACATCATTAACGGCCATGTACCTGTGAGAGTTGGCGATGGCGAGAGTCCCATCAAAGCCGGCGGCAAATTGATGGTCATCGACGGCGGCTTTGCAGGTGCCTATCACAAGAAGACGGGCATCGCAGGCTACACGCTGGTCTATCACTCCCGCGGTTTTCAGTTGGTACAGCACGACCCCTTTATGGGTACGGCAGAGGCTGTGCGTACTGGGCGCGACATCGTGTCCACCACGCAGATTGTAGAGATGACAGGTAAGCGTTTGAGTGTGAAAGACTCTGACAAGGGCAAAGAACTCGGACGACAAATAGACGACCTGAAAGAACTGCTGGCCGCTTATCAATCAGGGGCGCTGAAAGAGTCGTAACTCTCTCGCGCCCCCGTCATAAGGATGTGCCCCTAGATGTTGCTATCCGAGGTATTTTGTTAGAAGTTTCGTGTTCTCCGATTCTTTCAATCGGCGTAAAGCACGTTCTTTGATTTGGCGAACTCGCTCACGCGTGAGCCCCAACTTGCCAGCCACCTCTTCGGCGGTCATTTCGTGCCGTCCTATGCCGAAGAGCATCTTGAGCACCTGTTTCTCACGCTCATTAAGGACAGCCAGCGCAGCATTGAGGTCGGTGGCCAAAGACTCATGCTCCATATTGTGGTCCGTGGCTATGGGATTTTCATCCTGCATGATATCGATGAGCGAATTGGAATCGTCGTCTTGGAAAGGCGCATCTACACTTACCTTTTTACCATTCGTGCCAAGAGCGTCTTGTATCTTCTGCAAGTCTGTGTCCAGAATGTCGGCCAACTCTTGCGGAGAAGGGCGGCGCTCATTTTCCTGCTCAAAACTTACGATAGCCTTCTGCAGCTTGGACTGAAAACCAACTTGGTTGAGCGGCATTCTGACAATACGGCTCTGCTCAGAGATGGCTTGCAGTATGCTCTGACGTATCCACCACACAGCATAAGAGATAAACTTAAATCCGCGTGTCTCATCGAACTTTTGTGCAGCCTTGATTAGGCCCAAGTTGCCCGCATTGATAAGGTCATTGAGAGCCAGACCTTGGTTTTGGTATTGCTTGGCGACGGAGACAACGAAGCGCAGATTGGCACGCGCGAGACGATCCAAGGCCTCATGGTCGCCCGCATGTATGCGCTGCGCCAATTCCACCTCATCATCAGTAGAGATAAGTTCCTCACGTCCAATCTCAACCAAGTACTTATCGAGAGCTGCACTTGTGCGGTTGGTAATACTCTTGTTTATCTTCAGTTGTCTCATGATACGAAATTTTGGGGTGCAAAATTAGTGTTATTTTTTCTTGTGACCAAATAATATAACGAGAATTTTGCCGCATTATTTTATTTCAGTCCTATTTTCTTGGGCTTTGGGTAGTGCCGCGATGTCGATGTGCATACGATAGCGCCAATAATAGTTGGGGATGTCGGGCCTATTGATACGCTCTGCCTCGGGATGAGGATGGCAGAGCGCGGAATACTGCGCAAGGTAATCCTGCAAAGGCAAGATGCAAAGCATGGCAGGTGACTCCATGTGGCGCGTCACGATTTCGCGGCAAAGTGTCGGCGTCAAAGCCTCGGGCGGCGTATCGGCATGCCCCAACATTTCACGATAATAGGCCGTAGTGCGCTTACGATTTTCCTCCCACCACAAGCGCAATGTCGCCATATCGTGCGTGCCTGTGGTGCAGACCGCATGATAGGGATACTGCCAAAGGCGTCGGAAGTCCTCTCCCGCAGCAGTCGGCATACGCTGCACACACAGCGTAAGCACCTTCAGCCTTTCGAGCAAAGGCCCCACCGAGGCTGGCACCATGCCCAAATCTTCGGCGCAAGGAAGCATCGGCGTAGCATAGACAATGTGGGTGAGCCTTTCCCACGCCGTCTGACTCCAGAACTCATTGTGCCGCTCATAGAAATACTGGTGGTAGATGGCATCAAAGGCCTGCTGTTGGCTGGTCGGCAATGCGGCGTACTGCGCCGTCTCATGTGCGGCGATACGTGGGTGATAGCAGCCGGTTTTCTCCGTATCTTCCACAAAGAGAACATTGTCAATCATCGTGTAGAGGGCATCCAGCAGGCGGTCATCGTGTCCCACCTCATGGGCGTGTGCCTCATACCAGATGCGTGCTTGCTGCTCTGTCGTGAAAGCCGAGAGGCGATAAGCTCCCCCATCGCCGACGGGGGTCAGCAAATGCGTGAGGACGTACTCGGCGTGATGGCGACACAGACGCCGCACATAGGCCTCGGTAATCAGAGGCACGGTGTGGCGTGACGGCTCAAAGTGAAATCCCATCGCCTGCAAGTCGTGGGCATAATACGGTAAGGCAGGTGCAAAATGTCCCAGTGTAGCGTGAACAGCGTGGCTGGGAATCTGCCAAATGCGGAAGAAGCCAAGCACATGATCGATGCGATAGGCATCGAAATACTGGGCCATGTGCTGCAAGCGCTGCTGCCACCAAGCATAGCCATCACGGGCAATGGTGTCCCAGTTGTAGGTAGGAAAGCCCCAGTTCTGTCCCTGTACCGCAAAGTCGTCGGGCGGTGCACCTGTTTGCGTATTGAGATGGAAGTACTCGGGCGTGGCCCATGTCTCCACACTATGGGGGCTGACACCGATGGGAATGTCGGTTTTGAGGATAATACCTAGGTCGCGTGCTGTTTGCGTAGCGGCCTTCATCTGGATATGAAGAGCGTACTGTATATATA
>JAGHRU010000224.1 GCA_018066225.1 Candidatus Equimonas enterica | reverse complement strand
ATCCAAAGACATAAAATATTATCCATGATACAATCAATGACAGGCTACGGCAAAGCCGATGTAGAATATGCCGGAAAGAAAATCACGATAGAAATCAAGTCGCTCAACAGCAAGAGTCTTGACCTCTCCACACGCCTCACGTCGCTCTACCGCGAGAAGGAGATGGAGGTGCGGCGCATCGTAGGCGCGGCCGTGGAACGCGGCAAGGTCGATGTCTCCATTTGGAGCGAAAAAGCCGATGACGCACCCGTGGCTGTGCAGCTCAACGCGAATGTCATGGCTGCCTATGCCGAGCAGATGCGTGACATCGACCGTGAGTGTGGCCTCCCCGAGCACGACAGGGGCATTTGGGAAGTCCTTGTGCGTCTGCCCGAAGTGACGGCATCGCAGCAGGATGTGGAGCGGCTGACGGAGCAGGAGTGGCAGGTAGTGAGCGAAGGTTTGCAGACAGCCATCGAGCGTTTCTGCGCTTTCCGCGTGCAGGAAGGGGCTGCCCTCGAGCGTACATTTACGCAGAAACTCGACAACATCGCAGCACTCCTGGAGTCTATCGCGCCCTACGAAACCTCTCGCGTGGAGAAGGTAAAGACGCGACTGACGGAAGCCTTGGAGAAATTGCACGAGATAGACTACGACCGAGGACGCCTCGAACAGGAACTCATCTACTACATCGAGAAACTGGACATCAGTGAAGAAAAGCAACGACTGACCAACCACATCCGCTATTTCCGCGAGACGATGCGCGAAGGTCACGGACAGGGCAAGAAGTTGGGCTTCATAGCGCAGGAGATGGGACGCGAAATCAACACCACGGGCTCCAAGTCCAATCAGGCCGAGATGCAAAACATCGTGGTCAAGATGAAGGACGAGTTGGAGCAAATCAAGGAGCAAGTGCTCAACGTGATGTAAAGCACGTTTTCGCCTCTGCCCAGTTCGTGAAAACTATCTGCGCAGATCGTGAAAACTGTCTGCGCAGATTGTTTTAACGACAAGGGCAGACAAGGAAGTCTCTCATTTACAATAGATTATACTATGCGCCAAATTCTTTCTCTCTTGCTGGCTCTCTGGTGTGTTGCCGCCTGCCAGTCCAAGCCCCTGCCTTCGCCTACGCCTGACTCCCCGAAAGCCGCGCCTCGGCAAGTCGCTCCCGACACCATCCTCGCTGGTGCGGTTTATACGGCGGCCGACAGCGTGGAGGTCGAGGCCATCTTGCGCGACGAAAGTCTGACATCGCCACTCTCCATCGCCCGCCATTTCATCGGCCGCCCGTATGTGGCCTATACGCTCGAAGTGGCCGACCCCGAGCGCATCGTGGTCAATCTCCGCGAACTCGACTGCACGACACTGGTCGAGACGGTGGTCGCGCTCTACCTCACGAAGCAGGAGAAGGGAACGACGCTCGCGGACTACTGCAAGCAGTTGGCACGGGTGCGTTACTTCGCGCCCAGCGTGCCCCATTATCTGGCGCGCCAACACTATGCCACACAGTGGCTGGAGAGCAATACAGCCAAGGGACTCGTGCAGCCT
The DNA here is from genome assembly GCA_018066225.1 of Candidatus Equimonas enterica. GTDB lineage: Bacteria > Bacteroidota > Bacteroidia > Bacteroidales > Bacteroidaceae > Alloprevotella > Alloprevotella enterica. The sequence continues at coordinate 3,316 of JAGHRU010000224.1, read as the reverse complement.
GTGACGTTGCCTGCGCGCTATACGGCCAAGCGTGTGATGCAACTGGGCTACATGAGTCAGCATGCCGATAACTACAAGATACTCTCGGCGCACCCAGAGTGGGTGGATAGCATCGCCCGCTTGGAGCGTCAGTATTCCGGTAAGGCCGCAACCTATCTGCCCGAGCAGTATGCCGCGCTGGGCAAGTCGGCCATTGGGGCGATACACGATGGCGACATCGTCTTCATCGTCACGACCAAGGCTGGACTCGACTACTCACATCTGGGCTTTGCCGTGTGGGGTAAAGACGGACGACTCCATCTGCTCAATGCTTCGAGCCTGCACCATAAGGTCGTCGAAGAGCCTATGACGCTATACCAGTATCTGCAAAAACAACGCTCGGCCATCGGCTTGAAAACGGCTAAAATACTGGCAAAATGAGGAAAAAAGCGGCACGGAGCGAAAAAAACAGCCCAAACTCTTTGTCAGTCAGCGGGGAATGTGTAATTTTGCACCCGCAAAAAATAATGTACATCCGTAACCTAATAACTACACTTCTTACACTTTGAGACCTACCAAAAACGACAAAGCCAAGCAGCAGTACCGCATCAACGAGCAAATCCGTTGCCGCGAAGTACGCATCGTTGGTGACGACATCGAGAGCACTGTCATGCAGACCCGCGACGCCATCCGCTTGGCGCAACAGCAAGGTGTGGACCTCGTGGAGATTTCCCCCAATGCGCAGCCACCTGTATGTCGCTTGATAGATTACAGCAAATTCCTGTATCAGCAGAAGAAGCGCCAAAAGGAGATCAAGGCCAAGCAAGTGAAGATAGAAGTCAAAGAGATAAGGTTCGGACCGCAGACCGATGACCACGACTACGATTTCAAGTTGAAGCACGCCAAGGGTTTCCTCTCCGAAGGTGACAAGGTGAAGGCTTATGTGTTCTTCCGTGGTCGTAGCATCCTCTTCAAGGAGCAAGGCGAAGTGCTGCTTCTGCGTTTTGCCAACGACTTGGAGGAGTATGGTAAAGTGGAGTCTATGCCTGTACTTGAAGGTAAACGTATGACCATGTTTATCGCGCCCAAGAAGGGAGCGCCCAAGGCAGAAGGTGAGGCCGAAGAGGTGAAGCCCGAAGCCGTGGCAGAGCAGCCCAAGGCTGAGAAGCGTCAGCCCAAAGTCAAGGAGCGCAAAGAATATACTGGGCCCAAGGTAGAGGGCGAAGACTTCTAACGTAGCGCAAAGAAAGTAGCGCGGCCGGCCAGGTATGCCGCCCCGCACATTTAATAATAACTTAATCAATAACCACAAACAAATGCCTAAAGTAAAGACTAATGCCGGCGCAAAAAAGCGTTTCGCGCTCACCGGAACAGGTAAGATCAAGAGACACCACGCTTACCACAGTCACATTCTCACGAAGAAGACTAAGAAGCAAAAGCGCAATCTTGACCATGTAGCACTCGTAGATAAGTCCAACCTCAAGCAGGTTCGCGAGCTTCTCTTGTTGCGCTAATACGTTCACATCTTACCAACAGTCAACATTCACTAACCGAGCTTTCAGCACAAAAGAGCACTGGTCACCCGACAAGTGGCACTACAATCCAGATCACTTAACCCCAAGTCAATCGCCACTGACCACGATATGCCGCTGACGCTCAAAACGTATCTAAAAACACTATGCCTAGATCAGTAAATCACGTAGCATCACGTGCCAAGAGAAAGAGTATCCTGAAGTTAACCCGCGGCTACTATGGCGCACGCAAAAACGTTTGGACCGTTGCCAAGAATACTTGGGAGAAAGGTCTTACCTACGCTTTCCGTGACCGTCGCAACAAGAAGCGCAACTTCCGTGCACTCTGGATTCAGCGTATCAACGCAGCTGCTCGCCTCGAAGGTATGAGCTATAGCCAACTTATGGGTGGTCTGCACAAGGCAGGTATCGAGATTAACCGCAAGGTGCTCGCTGACCTCGCTGTCAACAACCCACAGGCATTTAGCGCCATCGTCGCAAAGGCTAAGTAAATAAACCCAAACGACAGTATTTCCAATCAATCACATAAGGCTTGCGCGTCGATAAGACGAGTAAGCCTTTCTTTTTTTTCTGACATTTCACAGCGATGTTTACCTTCAAGAAGTTTACACTCATCGATGAGCATTGCGCCATGAAGGTGGGGACTGACGGCACACTGCTGGGGGCTTGGATTGCGCTGCCGCAAGACGCAGGTCCTATTCGCGTGCTCGATGTCGGCGCTGGGTGTGGCCTTATCAGCCTTATGCTGGCACAGCGTTTCGCGTCGGCACACATCACTGCACTTGATATAGACGAGGGGGCAACAGCCGACGCCATCTGCAACATCCGCAATGCCCCGTTTGGCGATAGAGTGGAAGCCGTGTGTGAGGATTTCTTGGCGCATAAGGTGGCGGTGTCCTATGCGGCTAATGTCAGCAATCCGCCTTTTTTTGAAGAAACACTGCTGCCTCCCAATCAGCAGCGGGCGATGGCACGCCATACCTCATCGGCTCTCAACTTCTCTACGCTTATCGCCCATAGCAAAACGTTGCTGCAAGCAGAGGGGACGCTGCATCTCATCGTGCCTGCAACGGCAGCCCAAGAGGTGGTTTATCTGGCCCATACCAATGGTTTCTCGCTCGTAAGGCGTTGCGTGGTGCATACCGTAGCCCATAAGCCAGCCCGCCGTGTGATGCTATCTTTTGTCTTGGGGCAGACCGAAGCGGCTATAAAAGAAGAAACTCTCCTTCTTAATGCGGAAGGAGAGCGGACGGTGCAGTACAAGACGCTGTGTAGAGATTTCTATCTTTGAGCGTAGGCGTGTCATTTACGCCAAAGTTTGTGTATAAGGTCGGTTATAACGCGCTTTTCATCTTGCGTCAGGGCAAAGGCGTATGACAAGGCGCAGACCAGTATGACAGAGATGAAGCTTGTCATCGTCACCCGAAGGAAACTTGATGGCAGTGTATTCGCCAAGCAATACATCACAGAGAGTACGACCGTGCAGACACAGGCGGGAATGAGCGCACCGCGATAGAGGGAGCGAAGCGCGCGAAGTCCCGTCTGTTTCTGCGCTATACGTGTGCGCACCAACAGGGCTATTATCTCTTCTGCGATGATGCACCACATGATGGTCATCACGGGATAGCCCGCGCGGTAGAAGAGGTAACTCACCGGAAGTGCCAAGATATGCATGCTGCCTACGATGAGTTGCATCTTGCGGATGTGGCCTTCGCTCTCTACGGCCACTTGCAGGCCTATGGTCAGTTGGTTGATAAAGACAATGACGATGAAAGCGCGGCAAAACATGATGCACGCTGCACTGG
>JAGHRU010000132.1 GCA_018066225.1 Candidatus Equimonas enterica | reverse complement strand
GCCCCCGAGTTGCACGAAGAGGATCTGCGTGGGGTCGTGGACGGCGTGGTAGATTACATCCGTCGCCGCACCTCCGACAAGGTGGCGATGCGTTGCGACTTTCCCGACGGCGAAGTGAAGGTCATGGCCTGCGCGCCGTTGCTGGAATGGGTCATCGAGGTGCTCTGCAAGAATGCCATCGACGCGATGGCAGGCTCGGGAAGCATCACGGTCAAAGTGGCGGTCAAGGACAAGACCGTAACGACTTATGTGGCCGATACTGGCAAGGGCATCCCCCGCAGCCTATGGCACACCGTGTTTCGCCCGGGCTACACCACCAAGCGGCGCGGCTGGGGACTCGGGCTCTCTCTGGCGCGACGCATCGTAGAGGAATACCATCATGGCAACATCTACATCTCGGCTTCGGAGATAGGGCGCGGCACCACCTTCGCCATTGAACTACGCGGCCGTAACGCCTAACGCAGCCACAAGGGAAAGCGCGGACCACGTCAAAGGCCGTCCAAGTGCATGACTTGGACGGCCTTTGACGTATCAAGCGTAGGAGGCGACTATCGACGCGTCACCTCGGCTTTGAGGATGCGGATGTCGGCTATGGGGCGGTCGGACGCATCGGTCGCCACAGCCTGCATGGAAGCGATGAGGTCCAAGCCTTCGACGACCTCGCCAAAGACGGTGTAGTATCCGTCGAGATGAGGCGTGCCGGCATGCTGCTGGTAGTACTCGCGCTGCTCGGGGGCGATGGTGGCTGTGGTGTGATAGATTTGCTGCATACGCTTTTCGAGCTGGTCGAGTTGCTCTGCCGTGTAGGTCGTGCCCCACACGATGTAAAACTGGTAGTGCGAACTCTTGCGCTCGGGATTGACCTCGTCGCCCTCACGCGCTGCGGCGAGTGCTCCACGCTTGTGGAAATGCTGGGGCAGACGGATTTCGGCAGGCAGCCAATTGACGCTATCTGCGCCATCTACGAGACGCTTGCGCACCTTGTCGTCGGCCTCGGCAGGGCGCGTCAAGGGGTCACCGCCCTGCACCATGAAGTCCTCTATGATGCGGTGGAAGAGCACGCCGTCGTAAGCACCGATGCGGACATTGTGGAGGAAGTTGTCGCGGTGGATGGGCGTGTCGTCGTAGAGTTCCACGACAATCTTGCCATAGGTAGTGGTGAAGGTGACTTGACTACGATGGCTACGGGCTGCGGCGGTGCCGACCACGAGTAGCAGCGAGAGAAGGAGCGAAAAGTACTTGCGCATAAGACGATGTGAAGAAGTAGAAAATAGCGGCTGGGCTTAGCGCATACGCTCTATGTCCTTGAAATACTTGTAAGTGCCGTGCTTGATTTCCTCCGTAGCGGCTTCGTCGCAGACGATGATGCCATGCGGATGGAGCTGGAGCGCAGAGATGGTCCAAGCCTGCGTGACAGGGCCTTCGAGGGCAGCCTGCAACGCCCGCGCCTTGCCGTGGCCGTTGCAAAGGATGAGCACCTCACGCGCGTCCATCACCGTGGCGACCCCTACGGTGAGGGCAGTGGCTGGCACGGCCTCGGGATCACCACCGAAGAAGCGGCTGTTGGCGATGCGGGTGTCGGTGGTGAGTGTCTTCTGCCGCGTGCGGCTCTGGAGCGAAGAGAAAGGCTCGTTGAAGGCGATATGTCCGTCGGGGCCTATGCCGCCGATGAAGAGGTCTATGCCGCCCACCTCGGCTATCATCTGCTCGTAGTGCGCACACTCTGCGGCGAGATCGGCGGCGTTGCCGTTGAGGATGTGTATGTTCTCTGCGGGGATGTCGATATGGCTGAAGAAGTTGGTCGCCATAAACGAGTGGTAACTCTCGGGATGCTCCTCGGGCAGCCCGACATACTCGTCCATGTTGAAGGTGAGGACGTGTCGGAAACTGACGCGGCCAGCCTTGTTGGCAGCGATAAGGGCTTTGTACATACCGATAGGGCTACTGCCTGTGGGCAAGCCGAGCACAAAGGGCTTTTCGGCCGTAGGCTTGGCGGCATTGATGCGGGCGACGACATACTCGGCTGCCCAGTCGGACAGCAAATCGTAGTTGGGCTGTATGATGACTCTCATAGGTAATAGGATAATAACTGACACGCAAAGTTACGCATTTCTTCCCACGCGTCCAAACATTCCCGTCACTTTTACGACGTAGCGTAAGCGTGAGAGGACAAAAAAGGCAGGGCGCGAGCAGCACTGTCTCCCGACAGCGGCTACCCGCGTTGCCTGCGGCAAATAACAAAGATATTTATAACGCGATGCGCTTATCGTCTGCCTCTGCGCGAGAGGCGGGCAGGGGCTCGCAGACAGACTGTTTCACAACACCCTGCGCGCGGGCGGGGACTGCCGATGGCGCAACTTTGCACATTAAACTTTACTAACTATATATTCACGCTTTGTCGCGGTTATTTAGCCATTCTGAGCACGGGGCGCACGGAACGGCCATAATAACGGTTATTGGCGTACTGGGGCCGCACGTCGTTGTTTTTGGCGAAGTACAAGGCGTAGGATTGATCCCCCGAACCTTC
>JAGHRU010000131.1 GCA_018066225.1 Candidatus Equimonas enterica | reverse complement strand
ATCTCGACCAGTATATTATCGGACAGGACGATGCGAAGAAATACCTCTCGGTAGCCGTCTATAACCACTACAAGCGCATCAGCCAGCAAGGCCAGGCCGACGAGGTGGAAATAGACAAGTCCAACATCATCATGGTAGGCTCTACCGGCACGGGCAAGACCCTCTTGGCACGCCCCATAGCACGCTTGCTCAAAGTGCCCTTCACCATCGTCGATGCCACGGTATTTACCGAGGCTGGCTATGTAGGTGAAGACATCGAAAGCATACTCTCGCGCCTCTACCAAGCTGCCGACTGCGACCTCGCAGCCACAGAGCGTGGCATCGTCTTCATAGACGAGATAGACAAAATAGCCCGCAAGAGCGACAACCCGTCTATCACCCGCGATGTCAGCGGCGAAGGCGTGCAGCAAGGCATGCTCAAGCTCCTCGAAGGCAGCATCGTCAATGTGCCACCCAAGGGCGGTCGCAAGCACCCCGAGCAAGACTATGTCCACGTCAATACGCGCAACATCCTCTTCATCTGCGGCGGTGCTTTCGACGGCATTGAAAAGAAGATTGCTCAGCGTCTCAACACCCATACCGTTGGTTTCGACTCCGTGCAAAACCTGATGCAGATAGACCAGAGCGATCTCATGCAGTATGTAGCGCCCCAAGACCTCAAATCTTTCGGTCTCATCCCCGAAATCATCGGCCGTCTGCCTGTGCTGACCTACCTCAAGCCGCTCGACCGCAATGCCCTGCGCCAGATATTGACAGAGCCCAAGAATTCCATCATCAAGCAGTATGTCCAACTCTTTGCGATGGACGGCATCGCCCTCACCTTCAACGACGAGGCTTTGGACTACATCGTGGATCAAGCCGTGGAATACCGACTCGGCGCACGCGGCCTGCGCAGCATCGTAGAGAGCATCATGATAGATGCGATGTACGAAGCCCCCGAGATGCGCAAAAAGTCCCTTGAAATTACCAAGCAATACGCAGAAGAGAAATTTCAGAAACAGCGTACGCTCACGAAATAACGCCGACGCTGTTAGACGATAAACGACACGCCCCCATGCCTTAATGGTATGAGGGCGTGTCGTTTTCCATACTATCGCATTGTCCTATTTTTCCTATTCACTGCATTTACAACCAGTACAAAAGATGGCTACGCGGACGAGCAAAGAGCAGAGAAACGGAGGTAAAATTGACGTGACTGCCCACATCGTTTTCACGGCAAGGGCAGAGCGTGACAACGGCTTGGGCAGGGCGTTTTTACACTCTGCCCAAACAGGAATTTTCGATTTATCCGTTTTATACATTTACAACCGCTTTTCTCGTTCACTATCAGCGCAGTAAGATGCACGTCTCTTTGGAACAAACATAATAAAATATGGCGCACATCAACATAAAACACAGTAATTCAACACTTTTCATTTTGTGCAAAGAGCACAGGGCTTTTAGGGGTTGTCGTGAGCATCTACACAAAGAGCAATGTTTCGTTGCCACAGCAAGATACATAGCAGCACGATAGCATTGGTCTATTTTTCGGTAGTCCTGTTATAAGTCCAAGCAGAGAACAACAACGCATAGGCCGCAGAGGTGCCTTTGCGTCGCATCGGGACAGCACACAAATGCCCCGAGAGCGGCAAATATACTTGGGGAAGTGCTACTATTCCTGCTATATTTTTTGCTGATTGAAAATATTATTGTAATTTTGCCTCACGTTTGTGCTGCGCAACGCCTCCCTGCTTCGCTGCACTTCGCGCAGTACAGCAGACAAAGGCTCAAACGTTCAGCGAGACATTGCCTCCCGTTTGTGCATTCGCAACGCCTCCCTGCTTCGCTGCACTTCGCGCAGCACAGCAGACAAAGGCTCAAACCCTCGGCGAAACATTGCCCCACGTTTGTGCTACGCAACGCCTCCCCGCTTCGCTGCACTTCGCGCAGCACAGCAGTCAAAGACTCAAACACTCGACGAAACATTGCCCCACGTTGTGCTGCGCAACGCTCACCTGCGACGTCGTACTTCGCACGACAACGCAGACTACGCTCAAACCCTCGGCGAAACATTGCCCCCACGTTGTGCTGCGCAACGCTCACCTGCGACAATACAGCAATACACTACAACCCCAAAATTGACCTAATACACAAAGCCTACTATCACGGCAAACAAAGCAACATGAAACAGGACATCGGCCTTCACGAGCCACTGAAAAAATTCTTCGGCTTTGATAATTTCAAAGACCGCCAAGAGGACATCATACGCTCACTCCTTAATGGAGAGGACGTGTTCGTACTGATGCCAACAGGCGGAGGTAAGTCTCTGTGCTATCAGTTGCCAGCACTCATCATGAAAGGTACGGCCATCATCGTGTCACCACTCATCGCCTTGATGAAAAACCAAGTCGATATGGTGAGACACTCCTCCGAAGACGACGGCATCGCACACTTCATGAACTCTTCGCTCAACAAGACAGCCATAGAGCAAGTCAAGAGAGACATCACGGCAGGACGCACCAAAATGCTCTTTGTCGCCCCCGAATCGCTCACCAAAGAAGATACCGTCAATTTCTTGCAGTCTGTCGATATATCCTTCTATGCCATCGACGAGGCACACTGCATCTCGGAATGGGGACACGACTTCCGTCCCGAGTACCGCAAAATACGCCCCATCATCAACAACATCGGCAACGCACCAGTCATCGCACTGACGGCCACAGCCACAGAGAAGGTACGCACAGACATCAAGAAAAATCTCGGCATCCTCGACTGCAAAGAATATACCAGTTCGTTTAATCGTGCCAACCTCTACTACGAAATTCGCCCCAAGAACACGAAGACCATTGATAGAGATATCATCCTCTTCATCAAGCAACATAGCGGCGTGAGCGGCATCATCTACTGCCTCTCACGCAAAAGCGTGGAAGACTTGGCACGCAAACTGGTGGAAAACGGCATCAACGCCGCACCCTATCATGCTGGGCTCGACAGCCAAACACGCTCTGCCACCCAAGACGACTTCCTCATGGAGCGCATCGACATCATCGTGGCCACCATCGCCTTTGGCATGGGCATAGACAAGCCCGATGTGCGATTTGTCATCCACTACGACATACCCAAGAGTCTCGAAGGCTACTACCAAGAGACCGGACGCGCAGGACGCGACGGCGGCGAAGGCCTCTGCATAGCGTTTTACTCCAAAGACGATCTCAAGAAACTCGAGAAGTTTATGGAAGGCAAACCACCCGCAGAGCAAGACATAGGCCGCCAACTGCTCAAAGAGACCGCAGCCTATGCCGAGTCCTCGGTGTGTCGTCGCAAGATGCTCTTGCACTACTTTGGCGAGACCTATGCACCCGACAATTGTAAAAACTGCGACAACTGCAAACACCCTCAAAAACACGTGGAAGGAAAAGAACAACTCTGCAAAGTCATAGATACCATACTCGAAACAAAAGAAAGTTTCAGAGACGAACATATATTGGATGTCATCCTCGGACATCTCACCTCCGACATCATCACCCACCACCACGACGAACTCGACAACTACGACGTCGCTGCCGACTTTGGCGATGCCGAAGATAGTTACGAGGAGCGACGTGCGCTGTGGTTCTCCGTCATCCGTCACGGCCTTATGGCTGGCTATCTGCACAAAGATATTGAGACCTACGGCATACTCAAAGTGACGAAAGAAGGCCATGCGTTTCGTCAGCATCCCGTGTCCTTCATGGTGGTGCAAGACAGAGACTACGAGGAAGAAGCAGCAGAGATGCAACAGCAGAAGAGCGGTGCCGACTGCGCCGTCGATCCTGCCCTGTACCAGATGCTCAAAGACCTGCGCAAGAAGATATCAAAGGACAAGAACATACCGCCCTACGTCATCTTTGCCGACCCTTCACTCGAAGCCATGGCGACCATCTACCCCGTTACGCTCGAGGAGTTGCAAAACATCCCTGGCGTTGGTGCTGGCAAGGCAAAACGCTACGGCAAAGAGTTCTGTGAACTCATCCACCGCCACTGCATCGAAAACGAGATAGAACGTCCCGAAGACATCCGCATACGCAATGTAGCCAGCAAGTCGAGTCTCAAGATATTCATCATACAAAACATTGACCGACAAGTGGCGTTGAGCGACATCGCTGAGGCTAAGGGTATCGAAATGAGCGAACTCCTGGACGAGATAGAGTCCATCGTGTTTAGTGGCACCCGCCTCAATATCGACTACTTCCTGCGCGAAGAACTGGAAGACGACTTCATCGAAGAAGTCTATGAGTTCTTCAAGGAGTCGGAGACCGACGACCTGGCGGTGGCACTCGAAGAGGCCATCAACGAATTTGGCAACGACGTCAGCGAGGAATGGATACGCATGATACGCATCAAGTTCATCTCCGAAATGGGCAACTAACGCCACACACAAGCATTCACACAAACCAAAGGGAAAAACATTACCACTATGGCAGAAGCAATCAACACCGAAATAGCCAACAACGAAAATAAGTCTTCGCTCAACTTCATAGAGCAAACTCTCGTCAATGACCTTGCCGAAGGTAAAAACCAGAAGCGCGTGCAGACCCGCTTCCCGCCCGAGCCCAACGGCTACCTCCACATAGGCCACGCCAAGGCCATCGCTCTCGATTTCGGCATCGCCAAGAAATATGGCGGTGTGTGCAACCTTCGCTTCGACGACACCAATCCACAAAAGGAAGACGACGAGTACGTAGAGGCCATCAAGCGGGACATAGAATGGTTGGGCTTCAAATGGAATAAAATCTATCACGCCTCCGACTACTTCCAGCAGTTGTGGGACTTCGCCATCGCCCTTATCAAGGCGGGGAAAGCCTATGTCGATGAGCAGACCTCCGAAGAGATAGCCGCACAGAAAGGCACGCCCACACAGCCGGGACAGGAAAGCCCCTATCGCAATCGGCCTATCGAGGAAAATCTCCGCCTATTTGAGCAGATGAATAGCGGCGAGATAGCACCGGGCAAAATGGTGCTACGCGCCAAGATAGACATGGCCAACGGCAACATGCACTTCCGCGACCCTATCATCTACCGCGTCCTCAACCTGCCGCATGCCCGCACGGGCAACAAGTGGAATGCCTACCCTATGTACGACTTCACCCACGGCCAATGCGACTTCTTCGAAGGCGTGACCCACTCGCTCTGCACCTTGGAGTTTGTGCCTCATCGTCCGCTCTACAACCTCTTTGTCGATTGGCTCAAAGAGGTGCAAGGCTACGAAGGTGACCTCGACGACAACCGCCCGCACCAGACCGAGTTTAACAAGCTCAATTTGACGCACACCCTTATGTCGAAGCGCAACCTACTCATCCTCGTGCAGGAAGGTGTAGTCAAAGGGTGGGACGACCCGCGTATGCCGACCATCTGCGGCTTCCGCCGCCACGGTTACAGTCCCGAGTCCATATTGAATTTCATCGATAAGATAGGCTACACCACCTACGATGCCCTCAACGAGATGTCGCTGCTGGAAAGTGCGGTGCGCGACGACCTCAACAAGCGTGCCACCCGTGTCAGCGCAGTGCTTCACCCCATCAAACTTGTCATCACCAACTATCCTGCGGATAAGACCGAGATTCTCACGGCGGTAAACAACCCCGAGTGCCCCGAAGAAGGCACACATGAGATAGCCTTCAGCCGCGAGCTATGGATAGAGCGCGACGACTTTATGGAGGAGGCCTCCAAGAAGTTCCTGCGCCTTGGCCCAGGCAAGGAGGTACGCCTCAAGAATGCCTATATCATCAAGTGCCCCGAAGAGAACTTCTGCAAGAAAGACGCGGACGGCAACATCGTAGAAATCTACGCAGAGTATGACCCGACCACACGCTCTGGTGAGCCCGGAGCCGACCGCAAGATTAAGGGTAAGACCTTACACTGGGTCAGCGTCAATCACTGCGTTCGCGCCGAAGTACGCAACTACGACCGCCTGTGGCTTGTGGAAAATCCACGCGACGAAATGAAGAAGTATTCCGAAGAACACGGCGTGCGCGGCATAGAAACCATGCGTCCTTTCCTCAACCCCAACAGTCTTGAGGTCAATGACCAGGTATATGTGGAGCAGTGGCTCACCACGCGCAAGCCTTTGGACTATCTCCAATTCCAACGTATCGGCTACTACACCGTGGACTACGACTCCACCCCCGACCACCTCGTCTTCAACCGTACCGTAGGTCTGAAAGACAACTGGACCAAGAAAGGCTAACCTCATCAGCATCCCCAAGCATCTGCCACATTGAATCGTCCCGACATACAGCAACTCATCAGTGACTACGAGCGCGCCGTCGCCTCGCAGTCGCTGCCGCTTTGGCACGATGCTGCCGACATGCTCGATATCATCGAATGGTATGAGATGCGGCAGCAAGACTTTGAGGCAGAATATGCCATGCGCCAAGCCCTGCTGATGCACCCCGAAGACCCTCATATTCTGCTGCACAAGGCAGTACGGCTCAAGCAGGCAGGGAAGTGGAGCGAAGCCATGGCCATCATCGATGCACTGCCCATACAAGACGACATTGACGTGCTCTTCGTACGCGCCGAAAAGGCGATGAGCGAACTACATTACGAGGAGGCAAGCCAACTCTTCACGACCATACTGCAACTGTCATCAGACGCCGTAGATGACATCGGACAGCCCCTTCCGCAGAGCGATATACTGCTCGATGCAGGCCAATACTTCATTGACTATGGCAGTCCTCTCTACGCCATAGAATATCTGCGCCGCATACAGCCACAAGATGCCGAATACGCCAAGGCACAGATGGAGATAGCCGAAGCCTACTTCGAGATGGGCAATGCCGACGCCGCTATCACTACCCTCGACCATCTCCTCGATGCGCAGCCTTACACCATAGAAGCGTGGACACAACTGGCAGAAATAGCCTTTGATGTGCGCCGTTATGACAAGAGTGCAGAGGCTGCCGACTATGCGCTCGCCATCGACGGCAATGACCAGAAAGCACTACGCATCCGCGCCTTTGTCGCCATAGAAAACGCCCAATATGACAAAGCGGTACAACTCTATACCACCTATGCCGCGCTCTATCCCGACGATTACACACTGGCCATCAGCATCGGCGAAGTCTTTTACATCCAGAAAGACTTGGAACGCGCACAGCACACTTTGGAGATAGCCCACCGCTGTTGTCCTAACGACAACCCCGACAAAGTACGCATACTGACCCTCTTGGCCGCTATCATGGCCGACAAAGGTGACCTCTCCGCTGCCCACCAATGCCTCCTTGGCACTTGCTCGCTGGGCATCAAATACAGCGAAGTGGCGGTGCAAATGTTCAGCATAGCATTGGAGCACGATGCCTATCAATATGCCGACAACTACATCACACATTATTTTCGCCAAAACATCAAAGACACCGACCCCGACTTCGTCAAACGCATCCTTGACCTCATTGTCAGCAAGCAATGCCTCGCGCAGTTGCCCGAGTTGGTAAAAATGCTAAAACTCTAATCATGTCTTGTATCCTCTACATAGAAACCTCCACTGACCCTTGCAGTGTAGCCG
>JAGHRU010000067.1 GCA_018066225.1 Candidatus Equimonas enterica | reverse complement strand
ATATACAGGAACGCCCTCGACACCACGCTCCAATCCCAGCTCATCGTCGTGACGCGCAGCGAGATAAACGGACGCCACCTCGGCTCGCTTCACCTGCGCAACCGTTATGGCGTCAATGTGAGCCGCGTCAAGCGCGCTGGCTTGCAACTCGTAGCGACCCCCGATCTCGTCCTGCGCTTGGGCGACCGCATCACCGTTATCGGTACGGACGAAGGGCTCAAACGCGTCTCCGAAGAGCTCGGCAACGCCGTCTCCGACCTCGATGAGCCCAACCTCATCGTCATCTTCTTGGGCGTCGTGCTCGGGCTCTTGCTTGGCAGCATCCCCTTCCACTTCGGCCTGTCCTACCCCGTGCAGTTGGGACTCGCGGGCGGCCCCATCGTGATGGGCATCCTCATGGGGGCTTACGGTCCGCGCCTCAACATAGCCGCCTATACCACCACTTCGGCCAGCCTCATGCTGCGTTCGCTGGGCTTGTCGATGTATCTGGCTTGTCTCGGCCTTGATGCTGGCCGCGACTTCGTGGGCATCGTCATGCAGCCCCAGTCTTTGTCGTGGATACTCTATGCCGTTCTCGTGTGTGTCATCCCCTTAATCGTGATGGCTGTCATAGCCACGCTGCGTGGCCGTTATGGCTATGCCACGGTAGCCGGTATGCTCTGTGGCGCAATGGCCAACCCCATCGCCTTGGACTATGTCAATAGCACCCAGCACAACGACAGGGCTTCCATCGCCTATACCACCGTCTATCCCTTGGCCATGTTCTTGCGTGTCATCATAGCGCAGGTGCTGGTCATGATGTGGTTTGCCTGACGATGCTATCGCTTGTTGCGTGGGAAGTGCGCCAGCACTTGCTCGCGCAGGTAGCGTCGGTCGAGGTGAGTATATACAGCGGTCGTGCGGAGTCGTTCATGCCCCAGCATCACCTGTATGGCGCGTATCGATGCGCCGCCTTCGAGCAGATGCGTGGCGAAGGTGTGGCGGAAGGTGTGTGGACTCACCACCTTTTGGATGCCAGCGGCGGCGACATACTGCTTGATGTTGTGGAATACGGTGATGCGCGAGAGATGACGCCCGCGGCGAGCACTGACGAAGACATAGTCTTCCTCGCCCGCCTTGATGTCTATCTCGCCACGCGCTGCAAACCACAGCCGCAGTTCCTCCACGGCGTGAGGTGCGATGGGGACGATGCGCTCTTTGCTGCCTTTGCCCGTAATGCGCAGGAAGCCGTCGTCCAAGTACAGCGCATCGAGCGTTAGCGCACACAGTTCCGACACGCGCAGCCCACAGCAGTACAACAGTTCTATGATGGCGTGGTCGCGTTGGCCTTCTGCTTGCGAGAGATCGATGGCCGAGAGTATGGCATCCACTTCCGCCACGGTCAGCACATCGGGCAGGTGTTCGCCCTGTTTGGGGTTGGACAACAGCTCTGTCGGGTCTTGCGCGATGTACTCCTCGAGGGTGAGATAGCGGTAGAAAGAGCGTATGCTGCTCAGTGCTCGCGAGAGCGAAGATGCCGCAAGGCCGCACTCGTGCAGCGTCCATGTGTAGTCGTGCAGATGGGGCAGCGTGACTTGCAAGGCGTCCAAACCGCCCTCTTCCGCCCAAGTCAGAAAGCGCGTGACGTCGCGCAGATAAGCCTCTATGGTGTTGGCGCTGAAACCACACTCCAAGAGGAGATAGAGCCGATATTTGTCGAGATAATTCATCGCTGGTATGCAGCAGCATCGTGCTTCGTGCGGCGAAGTTACAAATTTAATATGACATAGCATGAAGTTTCTCATCTTAAACGGGCCGAACCTTAATCTCTTGGGCTCTCGTGAGCCAGATGTTTACGGCTGTGAGACGATGGAGGCGTGCCTCGCAGGGCTGCGCCAACGCTACCCACAGCACACGCTGACAGCCAAGCAGAGCAATGTGGAAGGCGAACTCATCAACTACTTGCAGCAGGCTGCTGCGGAGGGCTGCGACGGTGTCGTACTCAATGCGGGCGGCTACACCCATACGTCCGTTGCGCTGCGCGACTGCATCGCTGCCATCCAGCCGCTGCGTGTCGTAGAAGTCCACATCAGCAACATCTATGCCCGTGAAGACTTTCGCCGCACATCGCTCATCAGCGCAGTGTGCTGCGGCACTATCGGGGGCTTTGGCCTCGATGTCTATCGCCTCGCCATAGAAGCCTTGGCTTAATCCTCACGCCTTATGGACGAATACATCGCGCAGCACTGCTCCGAGGAGCACCCCTATCTCCATGCCCTATGGCGTGCCACCCACCTCACGCTCTTGCGTCCCCGTATGGCTTCGGGGCACGTGCAGGGCACGCGCTTGCGCCAACTTGTGGCCATGCACCGCCCC
>JAGHRU010000180.1 GCA_018066225.1 Candidatus Equimonas enterica | reverse complement strand
CGGGTAAAAATAAGTAAACACACCCCGCCGGCCGCTGGGGCCCGCGTAGAATAAACGCGCGGGCGCCCCGATACATCATCGTCTGGGGGCGCACTTGCTGTATGGCTCTGGGGCTTACTGCGCCAAGTAGGTCTTGATGCTCTCTATCGACTTGTCGAGGTCGGGGAAGCCTTCGGTCAGTTGGCGCGGGTCGGCCATGGAGAGCAGGGAGTAGATGACATACCGTCCCGAAGCCGTCTGCATAAACTCCTGCATGCTCACTGCGCCGTGCGTCAAGATGCGGCTCTTGATGTCGCTATCTACGGCCTGACGGATGAGGTCCATCTTCTTCTGCTCATGCACCCGAAAGGCTGACGTGAGGATGGCGGTCTTGTCGTAGGCGTTGATGATGTCCATCGCCACGGCGTTGTCGTTGATGCTGGGGAAGAGTGTCGAGGTTTTCAGCAGTTCGAGCGCGGCATCGGTGGTCTGCACCATCATCTCCATGAAGATGAAGCCGCTGTGATAGGCCAGTGAGTCGTCGGAAAACTTGTCCAACTCATGCTGGTGTTGCCAGAAGAAGACGGCGGCCTCCTGCTCGTGGCGCATGATGTCGGCCACGGCCTGCAAGTCGGCACGGTCTTTGGTCAGTTCTTGTTGCGCCAGTTGCAGCGCAGCGTCCACGGCGGCTTTCTCCTCCTTGCGGTCGATGATGCCTTGTATGGTGAAGGTGATGAAGATGCCGAGGATGACGGATAGCATATTGCTCCAGAAGCCGAGCCAGTCGATATGCCCACGCGGACGCAGGCGGCGCACGATGCGCTGTAAGCGGTTGAGGCGGCGATGTGTCATAGGGGAGGTGGTGGAGGAGGTTTTTTATTGCATAGCGATGCCCATGGCCTCGGCAATGCGCGGCGCGATTTCGGTGTTGTTGATGCGGCCTGTGAAGCACGATGCGCCCACGCCGATGGCGAAGGCGGGGACATAGCCATTGGTGTGGCTCCCTGTGCCCCAGTGCACATGTGCGCAGTCGGCCATGACGAGGCGTGCCGTGTTGGCTATCTCGCCCACAGAGGCGTAGAGCGACTTCTCGGTCTTCTGCTCGCCACTGACGGCGTTGTCATAGGCTGCACGCAGACGGTCGATGTGCTTCTCCTTGATGGGCACGGCCGCGCCGAAGCCGAAGTTCTCGCGCAGGTCGTCCATCACCTGCTCAAAGGTGGGCGTGCCAGCGGCGAAGCGGGCTTCGAGAGCCTTGCTGTAAGCCTCCACCGACACGCGCTGCTGCATGAGGTAGTCCATGTGGAGCGTGTACGACCCCGTGCCCAGCGCGAGCCCGCCTGTCTCATGGTCGGCACTGA
>JAGHRU010000078.1 GCA_018066225.1 Candidatus Equimonas enterica | reverse complement strand
TGTCGGTATCGTAGGGCCGGCACAGGGCGCCAAACCGCGTGAAGTCCTCGTGCAAGACCTCATGCGTCTCGACGATATCCTCGAAAGTCTTGGTTGCTGAGAGCGTGACAACCGGTAGGGCAGGGCGTTTGATTTTAATGCCCATTAAAATATATTTTACTGGGCACTAAAATGAAACAAAATGCCGAAGGCGTGCCACATCAGTGGGCGCAAAGCCATAAAGAAGTTTGCTCATCAGTAATCAACCAACACAACAATACATCATGCGAAAGTACCTTTTCACACTCCTTTGCTTGCTGACGCTGACGGTTTCGGCGCAGAATGCAAGACAAATTCTCGACCGTACAGCCGCCGGATTGAGCGGCTGCGTCACCGCTTCGTTTACCACCAGTGGTGCTGCCGGTAAGGCCTCTGGCACGATAACGGTGCAAGGCAATAAATTTTATCTGGCTTCCAGTCAGGCCAAAGTCTGGTATGACGGCAAATCGCAATGGGCGCTGCTCAACGGGAGTGACGAAGTCAATCTCACCACACCCACTGCTGCCGAAGCCGCTGCCATGAATCCCGCTGCCTTTATTGGCCTCTACAAGAAAGGCTACACCATGAGCACGAAGACCGTAGGCAGCAACTATCAAGTCTATCTGAAAGCACAAAATCCACGGGCATCCATCAAGGAAGCCTATGTCACGGTGAGCCGCAATGGCTATGTGCTCAAAAGCGTACGCCTCAAACAAGGCAAGGGCTGGAACACCATCAATGTGACGAGCCTCAAAAAGAGCGGAAAGAAACCCGCGGCCTACTTCCAGTTTAAGCGCAAAGACCACCCCAGGGTGGAAGTCATTGACCTCCGATAATCGCATCACAGCATACATATAAACATTAAAATACCATCTAACATGATCGACATCCTTATCCTCGGCAGCGGCCCTGCGGGCTACACTGCTGCTATCTACGGCGCACGCGCTGGTTTCACGCCCGTCATCTACGAAGGCCAACTGCCTGGTGGCCAACTCATGCAGACCACCGAAATCGAAAACTTCCCCGGCTATCCCGAAGGTATAGACGGTAAGGAGATGATGGCCGACCTGCGCCGCCAAGCCGAGCGTTTCGGCACGGAAATGCGCACTGGCGTTTGCGTCAAAGCCGACCTGTCGCAGCGTCCGTTCACCCTCACCTTTGACGACGAAAGCACCGTGCAGTGCAAGACGCTCATCATCGCCACAGGTGCATCGGCCAAGTACCTCGGCCTCAAAGACGAAGAGACCTATCGCGGCGCTGGCGTATCGGCCTGTGCCACTTGCGACGGCTTCTTCTATCGCAAGCGCACCGTGGCCGTCGTCGGCGGTGGTGACACAGCCTGCGAAGAAGCCACTTATCTTGCAGGCTTGGCCAAGAAGGTCTATATGATAGTTCGTAAGCCCTTCCTCCGTGCTTCCGACGCCATGCAGAAGCGTGTCTTCGAAAACGAGAAGATAGAAGTGCTCTTCGAGTGCAACACCGTTGGCCTCTTTGGCGACGGCATGGTAGAGGGTGCACACCTCGTGCGCAGAAAGGGTGAGCCCGATGAGGAGTTCTTTGACATTGCCATCGATGGCTTCTTCCTCGGCATAGGTCATCATCCCAACAGCACCATCTTTGCCAGACAAATCGATCTCGATGCCAATGGCTTTATCATCACCGAAGGTGGCACGCCGCGCACCAATGTCCCCGGCGTTTTTGCCGCAGGCGACGTGGCCGACCCCATCTATCGTCAAGCCATCACCGCTGCTGGCTCTGGCTGTAAGGCTGCTATCGAGGCCAAGAATTTCCTCTTAGCTAACTACTAATGCTGCTACTCTTCGACTTGGATGGTGTCGTCCTCGACACGGAGTCGCTCTACTATGAGTTCTGGCATGCGCAAGGCAAGCAGTTCTTGCCCGGCGATCCTGACTTCGCCCTCCGCATCAAAGGGCAGTCGCTGCCGCAAATCTTTGCGGAGAACTTCGGAGGCGACAAACGTGTGGAGGCCGCCATCACTCGAAACCTACGGATTTACGAGGAGCGTATGACCTACCGCTACTTTGCGGGAGTGCCTGCGCTTCTCGCCACTTTGCGCTCTCGCGGTGTGCCCACGGCCATCGTCACCAGCAGCACTCGGGACAAGATGGCACGTATCTACGCAGCCATGCCCGAGTTCGCGGGCTATTTCTCCCGTATCTTTACGGCAGAGAGCGTGACACGCTCCAAGCCTGCGCCCGACTGCTATCTCCATGCTGCGGAGGCTATGGGCTTTGCGCCGAAAGACTGCATCGTATTTGAGGATAGCATCAACGGCTGCTTGTCGGGACGAGCCGCTGGGATGACCGGCGTGGGCGTAGCAACGACGCTGCCCGCAGAGCATCTTGCGCCCTACTCAGACACATTGGGCAGCACCCTTGCTGCCTTTGACTTCTCTCCGTATCTCGCTTAATCTTATTATGGCCCTTATCACCAAATATATCCGTCTCTTGGGGCAGCCTTTTCTCCGGCACGCTGCGTTTTGCCTGTTCATGGCCTTGTTGCTGTGGATAACATACGACCGTGTGCACGCCCCGATGGCACATCCTGCGTTCTATGCCTTGCAGTTCGCTCTCGACTTATACTTGGTGTGTTGCCTCTTTTGCCTTTTGCCCCGCCGCTGGGCCTTCGGAGCGAAGTGCTTCTTCTATGTCGTGGCTTATATGCTGTGCGTCGTTGAGGCTTTTCTCTATGCCCGTTTCTACATCATCTATTCGCCGACGATGCTCAACCTCGCCTTTGAGACCAATGCTGGCGAGGCCTCGGAGTTTCTCAGCGTATGCTTCAAGTCGCCCAAGGTATGGCCCATCTTGCTGACCTACGGGGGTGTCGCTGTAGGCAATGTCGCCGTAGAGTGTTATGGCAGACGCCTTTGGTTGCATTTGTGTCGCCATTTTAGGTGGATAGGGCAGGGTGTGCGCAGCGTCTTTGGCGTCTTGACAGCGGTGCTGCTTCTGTGGGGCGTTGTGCCTTGGTGCCAAGAAAAGGGCAAGATGCTGGCCTTCTTCTCTTTGGAAAAAAGTGAACTGACCGAGCGCGTTTCGACGGACGTGTTTTATTCGCCCTTCTACCGCATTGTCTATTCCTTGAAGTTCATCGATATCACCCGCCGCGAGACACACCATCTCATCGCAGAGATGAAGGAAGTCTCGGTGGATACGTGCAGTTTCCTATCGCCCAACATCGTCATTGTCATTGGTGAGAGTTACAACAAGCATCACGCCCAGATTTACGGCTATCCTATGCCTACTACGCCCCGTATGACTGCGATGGCGCAGCGTGGCGAGTTGATTGTCTTCACCGATGCCGTCACGCCGTGGAATGTCACCAGCAATGCGTTCAAGAACTTCCTCTCGACCCATTCCACCGATCAGCAAGGTAGTTGGACTGACGGCGTGCTGTTTCCCGCCATCATGCGTAAGGCGGGCTACAAGACGGCCTTTATCACCAATCAGTTTTACAAATCAGCGCGTCAGAACAAGGCCGATTTCAACGGTAGTTTCTTCCTCAACGACGCCCAGGCCGATAGCCTGTGTTTCGACTATCGCAACACCAAGCACTACAAATACGACGGTGGCTTTCTCGGCGAATTAAATGGCTTTGAAACGGGAGCGCACAATCTCATCTTGCTGCACCTCATCGGACAGCACTTGGAATACGCCCTGCGTTTTCCCGAGAGCGAAGTCTATTTTTCTCCAAAGGATTACGAGCGCAAGGACTTGGACAGTGACGCACTGCAAGTCGTGGCCGACTACGACAATGCGACGCGCTACAACGACAAAGTCTTTGCCAGGATATGCGACCGCTATCGCCAAGAGAATGTGATCATCATCTACTTTGCCGATCACGGCGACGAGGTCTATGACGACGGTATCGGTATGTATGGACGCAACCATAGCGCAGACCTCACACCACAAATTCTGCGCGGAGAGTTTGAAGTACCTATGATGATGTGGTTCTCGCCGTCTTACCGTGCGGCGCATCCCGACATTGTGAAGTCGGCTTTTGCTGCGAAAGACAAGCCTTTCGGCATAGATGACTTACCGCATCTTGTGCTTGGCCTTTCCGGCATACGCTGCAAGTATTACAATGCCAGCCGCGATTTGCTTCACGCCTCTTACACAGGCCGTCGCCCACGACCTATCAAGGACCTTGTGGACTACAATCGTGTTATGCACAAACCTTAAACATCCAGTGCCTATGAACGCTTCCCCATTGTCACGCCGCGATACCGCCTTTCTCAAAGGCATCGCCATCAGCCTCATCGTCTTGCACAACTTCTGCCACTGGCTACCGCTGTGTGTGGCAGAGAACGAGTACACCTTTCGCACGGATCGCATCTGGCAGTATGTGTCGTATCTCGGTCACGGCGGCCCGCATTTGCTACTCAACTTCTTCTCACACTACGGTCACTACGGCGTGCCGCTCTTTCTGTTTCTCAGCGGCTACGGTCTCGTGATGAAGTATGAGCGCACAAAGGTAGAGCCAATTGGCGTGGGTACTTTCATGTGGCGGCACGCTTGCAAACTTTGGTGGCTGATGCTACCGCCACTTC
>JAGHRU010000168.1 GCA_018066225.1 Candidatus Equimonas enterica | reverse complement strand
TTGTGGCAGCACGGCGCGGATATAGGATACGGCACGCGCATTGTCCTCGGCATCAAGCAGCGGTTCTTCTTCAAAGCCAGACATAAATTGATGTGTTATATGTTTTACTTAAAAGCCTTATGCTTCTATGCTTTATGTTACAGCAAGTTCTTGTTGATTTCGTCCAAGAAGGCTTGCTTGGCAGGGGCACCGCTGATGCGCTTTACGGCCTTGCCATTCTTGACGAGCAGCACCGTAGGCACTGCCATCACGCGATGTTCGAAGACGAGATCGTCGTTCTCTTCGCAGTCCACCTTGCCGATGATAACCTTGCCGTCGAGTTCGTCTGCAAGTTCCTTCATCACTTCGGCCACCTTCATGCAGGGACCACAACTCTTGGTATAGAAATCAAGCACTACGGGAAGTTCACCACCGAGAATTTCCTCGGCATTTGCGGGGGTAATTTGTACTAACATAACTGTATTGAATTGTAAGTTTATAGATATTTGCGATAAGAGATATTGGAAAGTGCAAAGTTACTTCATTTTTTTCAAATGGCCAAATATATAACCCTGAAACTGCAAAATACCTCTACTCCCCTGCCCTTGTCGTGAAAACAATCTGGGCAGATAGGAAAAACTATCTGCCCAGATGAGAAAAACTATCTGCCCAAGTCGTATCAGGGCACACGGATAGAGGTGGTGGGAGCATATACATCGCGGCGCAACACTTGCGTCATGCAGTGGGCTGCGCCGTAGCCTCCGATGAGGTTTTCCAATGGCACCCATTCCACCTTGACGCCATTTTCCTCATAGGTCTTTTCCAACGCTTCGGACTGATAGGCCACCGACATAATATGTCGCCCATCAATAGCCAAGAAGTTGTTGGCATAGTGGTCGGCATCTTGCTTGCTGATGCGTATCACCTTGCAGCCACGCTCGGCCAAGAATGCCTTGAAGGATTGGTCTTTCACAGCCATTACCTCGTGGTATTGCTTTGCGCCGGGTTTGCGCGCAAACATCCTTATGGTCAAAAAGTTCGGGTCGCTGGCATCTACGGCATCATAGCGATTGAAACACATCGTGACCAAATCGCGGTCGATGACATTGAAATAGGTGTCAAGGTGCATTTGGTACTGGTCTTTCCAGTGGTCATTGACCACGACGATAGTGTCATGACCCAAGACATCCTGCTGCATCATTTGCTCAATGGCACCTATGGTAGTACGCAAGCCGCAACCTATCAGCCCCATTGTGCCAAACGGGATGTAGTCGCCCCCTTCCAGGTAGTTGCCTTCACCTGTGATGCGCCACACGGGCTTGATGCCCAACTGCTCGTAGCAAGCCTGTATGATGTCCACCTCTTCGGCACGCTGTGTGGAGTTCATGCGGCACATAATCTGTCCGCGAGGCGTAGAGATGGTCTGATCGCGCAAGAAGTAAAGGTTGGTGAGCGGTGTATGCTTATAGACGGCTTCCAAGCCAGTATTAAATGCCGTTTCATGGAGTTCCACTGTGGGGTGGAACAGCAGGGTGCGATAGAGATCCTTCTTCGTCATTTTTCCCAATACCGCGTTGCGATAGGCTTCTACCTCCGTTTTATCAAGTGTCGTAGCCGATGCGTCGTAGGTCAAATAGGGCGATGCCAACTCACGCAACTTGTCGATGGACATCGACAATAGTACCTCTTCCACCGTATGCACCTCAATATCATTGTCACGCAACATCTTGATGTAGTTGCGATGTTCATCGGCGGCAGCATCGATGTCGAAATAGTGTTCGTAGAGGCCGGCGGCAGGATGTATCACGCCATCGAAGAGTTCCAAGCTTGGCGTATGCATCAGTATCATACGTGCTTTGGTAAACTCTGCCATAGGCGAGGCTTGTTGTTGCGCTGCCACTGTGGGGGGGATTAGTACCGCGATGACTGCTAAAATCATCTTTGCGAAATTATGTTTCATGGTCTTTGGGGATAAGTAATATTGTCTTGGGGCAAAGTTAATGATAATTGCCCATATCACCAAGTCTTTGCGGCGAAAATCGTCCCTAACAAATGTGATGCTACATAAAAAGCCCCGTGCCACAACTGGCACGGGGCTTTATTTACATTTCACTTGCGCGATTAACTCAACTTGTGGATGATAAGACCAGAACGGAGTTTGGGCTCAAACCAAGTAGCCTTCGGCGGCATGATGTTGCCGCTGTCGGCGATGTTGATGATTTGATCCATGCTGACGGGATAGAGGGCAAGTGCCATCTTCATCTCGCCGCTATCTACGCGACGCTTGAGTTCGCCGAGGCCGCGAAGACCACCAACGAAGTCGATACGCTGGCTGCTGCGGAGATCGCCAATCTCGAGCTGCTTTTGCAGGATGAGACGAGAGGAGATATCGACATCGAGTACGCCGATAGGATCGGTAGCGTCGAAGACATCGTCATGAGCCTTGAGGCTATACCACATACCATCGAGGTAGAGGGCGAACTCGTGCATCACCTGAGGTTGATACTCTTCTGCGCCCTTGCACTCTACATCGAAGTCCTCTGCAATAGCAGCGAGGAACTCCTCGGAAGTCTTGCCCTTGAGGTCCTTGACCACGCGGTTGTAGACGAGGATGGTGAGTTGCTCTGCGGGGAAGCGAACTGCCATATAGAAGTTGTACTCCTCATCGCCCGTGTTGTTGGGGTTTTGAGCAGCCTTCTCTGCGCCAACACGAGCAGCAGCAGCACTACGGTGGTGACCATCGGCGATGTACATAGCGTCCATCTTGCCAAACTCTTCGGTGATAATAGCCTGATCGGCCTTATCTGCAATCACCCAGAACTTGTGACCGAAGCCGTCGATAGGAGCGATGAAATCGTAAACAGGCTCCTTGGCAGCGTACTTGCTTATCATGTCGAGCAGCACTTGGTTGTGCTTGAAAGCGAGGAACACAGGCTCTACATTGGCGTTCGTCTCGCGGACGTGGCGCATACGGTCGTCTTCCTTGTCACGACGCGTAAGTTCGTGCTTCTTGATGCGACCCTGCATGTAGTCGTCGGTGTGGCAGCAAACGACGATACCATACTGCGTCTTGCCGTTCATCGTCTGGGCGTAGAGGTAGTAGTTCTCCTCTTCGTCCTGCACGAGCCAGCCTTCCTTTTGGAACTTGGCGAACTGTGCAGCACCTTCGCTGTAGCAACGCTCGTCATATTCGGAGCAACCGGGCTCGAAGTTGATTTCGGGCTTGATAATATGGTAAAGGGACTTCTCGTTAGCACCTGCTTCTGCGCGTGCTTCTTCGCTGTCGAGGACATCGTAAGGACGGCTCTCTACTTGCTCAACGAGTGCCTTGGGCGGGCGGACGCCGCGAAATGGTTTTACTCTTGGCATAATGATATTACGTTTTTACTTGTTTACTTGGAACTTGGTGCAGCCATCCTTGAAGAAGCCTACAATCTGGTTGGCAGCAGCGAGACCTGCATTGATGTTAGCCTCTGCAGTCTGTGCACCCATCTTCTTGGGCGTAGCGAAGTAGCGGCCTTCGAGTTTCTCTGCATACTCGGCGTGCATCTCGGGCATAACGTCGGTGATGTAACGCATATCCTGACGGTCGCCAGTGAGTGCAGCGAGGAGGCAAGGCTCGTTGATGACTTCCTTGCGGGCCGTGTTGATGATGATAGCACCCTTGGGCATCGTGGCAGCAAGCTTGCCGTCGATGCTACCCTTGGTCTCGGGCGTAGCGGGGATGTGAAGGCTGACGATGTCGCACTGAGCGAAGAGCTCGGCCTGGCTGGCAGCGGCATGAGCACCTGCGCTCTCGATTTGCTCGGCAGTAAGGAATGCGTCGTAAGCCCATACTTCCATACCGAAGCCCTTGGCAATACGAGCCACATTGCGACCTAC
>JAGHRU010000073.1 GCA_018066225.1 Candidatus Equimonas enterica | reverse complement strand
GTCCAGAGCAGCAGGTCTGCGCGCCAGGAGAGGCCGCTGCTCACGTAGGTCATGCCGTCGTACAGGCAGGGGGCACAGTGGGAGTTGGTGCCCCAAGTGTGGAAGACAGCAGCATGCAGGCGCAGTTTGTCTTTGCCGCCAAGGGGGAAATACTCTATGCCGCCACCGATGGTGTTGAGGTTGGTACCTGCGGCCAGTTCGTCGTCGCCTGCGTTGTCGTCATTGTGCTCATAGGCGTATTTGGCAAAGATTTTGAGAGCCTTGATGGGGCGCACATGGAGCTCGGAGGTCAATGTGAAGTCGCCGAAGAACGACGCGTCGTAGCCGCCTGCATAGCGGTTGGTGTAGTCCAGCAGCAGGTAGGCGTTGGGGCAGAAGTCAAAGCGGTTGCCCAGCGCGATGTGATTGACGAATTTGCCGGGGCGGTATTCCATCATATTGACTGACCAGAGGGTGGAATACATACCGTGGTTGCCTATCCACATGAGGTGGTAGGCGTACATGTTGTCGGCGAAGGCACGGAAGGGGCTTTGCGTCACCTGTGCCACGAGGTGGTCGCGGCCGTTCTTGAAGTTGTACTTGGCGGTGAGGCCAAACTCGTAGCACTCCACATGGTTGGCGTATTCGCTGTACTGATAGACGTCGATGGGGGAGTAGTCGTATTCGTAGCCACCCACAGCCACTACCTGCTTACCGGCCGAGAAGTCCCATTGCTGGTTGGGGCTATACGTGAGATAAATCCAGTCGGTAGCGTCGAAGAAGTTGGAGTTTGTCTGGGTCTTGTTGATGCGGTGGCGTATGGAGTAGCTGAACTTCGGGGCAATCTTGCCGTCGAGTTTAAGGTTGATGAACTCTCCCGTAAATTGCGTGTGTTCGCCCAACTCCCAGCCGTCGAGCAGGCTATGGTGGTAGTCGCCTCTGACTTCGAGGGCGGCTTTCATGATTTCGTCCTCCTGGGCGAGGGCAGGCAGGGTGAGGAGTGCGCCGATGGCGACAAGGAGTAGATGTCTGAAGGTCATAGTGTAGGAAGGTGATGTCGTGGTTGTAACGCGCGGCATAAGCACGAGGCAAGCCAAAGCGGGCGCAAAGTTACGCATTATTTCTGAATACTTTGTCCTTGTGCGCCGAAAAAACGCTGATGGCGTCGCATTATTGCTTTTTGCTGCTGGGCAAATCGTTTCATTTTAGTGGGCAGTAAAATGTTTTTTACTGGGCAGTAAAATGCAGCGAGTCGGGCAGAAAGCGTCACAGCGTTCCCCATTTTGCGCGAAAGGCTTGGCGTTGCGCCTCCACGGCGCTTTGGTGTTTCGCTGCCGCCGTGCTGCCCGGGTGCAGCGGGCGGTGCGCCTCGGTGCGCCGCAGCCGCTCGCGCTCTGTGGCGAAGGCCGTGAGGGTGGGAGAGAACGCCCACTGCGCAAATCGCTCGAAGATGTAGTCGGCGGCGAGGGCAGAGGGGTGGAGCAGGTCGTCGGCGTAGTAGCGGTAGTCGCGGAGTTCGTCGAGGAGGATTTCGTAGGCGGGGAAATAGTGGATTTGCGGATGGAGGGCGCAGAGCCGTTCCGTGGCAAGGAGCAGGGTGGCCTTGGCCAACTGTGAAGCGTGAAGGCCGTAGGCTTTGTAGCGGTAGGGGCTGACGGTGAACACGAGGTGCAGTCGCGGATAGTGCTTGTGGAGCATCGTCCAGAGCGGCTCCCAGATGCTGACGATGTCCGAGAGGCTCATCTCATCTTGACGAAAGGTCGTCGGCACTTCTTTGTGGCAGTTGGCCACAGTGAAGCCGTGCTGCTGATGGGTGTAGGTGTGTGTCGTGCCGAAGGTGACGATGAGCATGTCGGCACTGCGCAATGCCTCTGCGGCACTGTGCAGCGCGGCTTCGGCCTTCTGCTGACATGCTTCGCGGCTTTCGGCCGAAGCCGCGCTGGCATGAAACCACGAGTGCCACCAGCCGTCGCTACCTGCAAAGCAGGCCGCCGCGGGCAGGCTGTCGCTATGCGCCATCTCCACTGCCGTGGCGATGCTTGCGGGATTGTAGAGCACGCCGAATGGGTTGGGGCAGACATGGCCTGCGGGCATAGCGGTGCTGAGCCGCTGACCTACGGCGTCGGCAAAGCAACTCCCAAGGAGCAACACATGGCTCTCGGGAGTCAGCACAGGGGCTGCAGACGGCAAGGCAACGGGTGTGGTAAACTGCATCGTCGTGGGGGAGGAGGGAAACAAAAAAGGCGTGGAGTGAGGCTCGGGTGCGCTATGGGCACTGCTCTTCTCCACGCCAAAGGGTTATTTCGTCTTCGCTGCCTCTATCGCAGCATAGATGTTTGCGGTGATTTCTTCACGAAGTTCGTCGTTGTCGCGCAGCAGGCGTTTGAGCGCCTCTCGGCCTTGGCACAGGCGCGCTTCGCCATAACTGAACCACGAACCGCTCTTGCGGATAACGTCGTATTCCACGCCGAGGTCGGCCACTTCGCCCACCACGGAGATGCCTTCGCCGAAGGAAAGTTCAAACTCGGCCTTCTGGAAGGG